>JABUEZ010000213.1 GCA_013314795.1 Candidatus Profundicultor aquiphilus
GGGTATCCTCGGTTTCCTTGGTACCAAAATGATCCGGGAATCATTCACCCGCGACAACGACGATGATTTCCCCGACCTCAGTCGGGGATTCCCCTTACTCCTTGCTTCCCTTGCCACCAGCCTCGACGCTTTAGCCGTGGGATTTTCCTTTGCCCTTCTTGCCCGCAAAATCTTTCTTCCCGCCCTTATCATCGGTCTTACCGCCAGCACCATGACCTACCTTGGTATCTCCCTCGGATACCGCCTCCGCCGGGGAATTATTACCAAACCCGAAATCATCGGCGGAGTAGCCCTGTGGCTCGTGGGGATAAAAATATTCATCGAGAATATGTAAACTTCAGCTCTTCTCCCTCTCTGACTGGGCACCATGGTAGAAAACACCGCCATATCCATTCCAACATGGCACCCAGCCAGGATTCCAAAAAGCCCCGGTATCGTACCACGTAAATTCCCAAAAGGTTACCTCGGAGAGTGCTTTCCTCCTGGTGTTACTGATTTTTTGACCTCGACTTTTCCCTCAAAAAAGACCTTCCAGGAAAGGGGTCCTGTGGCTCTTCTCGGAAAGCCTTTGCCATTTATGAATGAGGCCTGCCCCAATACCAAAGAACTTTTTTCAACTTAAGCTATTGGACAATTTTCCTCCTGGATGAGACGGAGCATTTCTAATTCTAATTTCCTGTCGTACTTTCTTATTCCCATCTTTCCATTTCGTTGAGACCCCAGTCGACTATACACTCTTTTCTTTACCTCCACTAAACTGGGGGAAGGCCAAAGGAATGCCATGCCAGAAAGAGTATCTTTGTGTTGCAGAAAGCATGGAAGCGGAAAAAGACCACAAACGGCTTCCGTAAGAATTCCTTGCGCGGGAAGATTCCTTGTCGGAGCGTAAAGGTGTAGAATAAAAAGAACCAAGCGAGTATTCGTCATCAAAAGCTAAAGGAGGCACTCCGGATGGATCTCGAGGTAATTCTTCATTCAACCTTTGGATTCAGTACCTTTCGAGATGGGCAAAAAGAGGCGATTGAAGCTGCTTTACAGGGAGAAAGGGTATTGCTCATTCAGCCCACGGGATGGGGAAAAAGCCTTGTTTACCAGATGATCGCGGTGATACGGGGCCTCACTCTGGTCTTTTCACCACTTCGAGCCCTCATGCGGGATCAGGTCCGGCAGGCCAGTAGACGCTATAACATCCAGGCAGACACAGTCAACTGCGACATGGAAAAAGCGGAGCAAATCGAAGTCCTGGAACGAGCCAAAAAAGGGGAACCGCAACTTCTTTTTGTAGCACCCGAGCGTTTGGAAAATGAGATCTGGACCCAGTATGTTCAGCATTTACCCATCCAGGCTCTGGTTATCGACGAAGCACACTGCATTTCCGTGTGGGGACATGACTTTCGCCCCCACTATCGACGAATCGTCAACGTGGTGCAGCTTTTGCCACCCAGAGTTCCCGTTCTTGCGGTAACCGCCACTGCCCCTTTACGAGTACAGCAGGACATTCAAAAGCAGATGGGGGGTGAACTTCGAGTCATACGGGGAATGCTTCATCGACCTAACCTGGAACTCCGGGTACAGCCAGTATCGGGTGAACACGAAAAGCGGCTCTGGGTTCTTCATCTCCTGCAGAATTTCCCTGGAACAGGTCTTATCTACTGTGCTACCCGGAGCAACACGGAGATGATCTCCGAGTTTCTGGCCCAAGCTGGCATTGACGCTCCCTACTACCACGCCGGTCTTGACGAGGAACGGCGGCGTTCTTTAGAAAAGGCATTTATGGAAAATCGTCTCAAGGCGCTGGTGGGGACCAATGCTCTGGGAATGGGCATCGACAAAGAAGACGTGCGTTTCGTCATCCACACGGAATTTCCCGCTTCGGTTCTCCATTACTACCAGGAAATCGGCCGAGCAGGACGAGACGGAAAGCAAGCCCACGCGGTACTCCTGTTCGACCCTGAGGATCGCTGCATTCAGGAATATTTCATTCGCACCAGTCGTCCCCCTCAGGAAGATTACGAGAACCTTTTGCATCTTTTGTGTAACACGGCTTTACGGGAGAAGGAAATCATCCTCGCCCTCGATTACACGCAAAACCAGGTACGCACCATGCTTCATGATCTCCTGGATCAGGATCTCGTGGTGCGTGATTCAGAAGGCTATTACCGCGCCAAAGGGTCGGGAACGGTGGACTTCAGTCAGTACGCTTTTCTCTATGAAGCAAAATGCCAAGAGCTTGAAACCATGATGGCATATGCTAAGGCTCGAGAATGTCGCATGGTCTATTTGCGCCGACATCTTGATGACCCTTCAGCTGAACCATGCGGGATTTGTGATTTTTGCAGCGGCTTACAATTACCCTCCTTTTCCCCAGATTTTCAAAAGCAGTGGGGTGATTTTATCTTCCATCCTCCTCTTGACTGTGATGCCCAATACAAAAAACAACCCATTTTTCGGCAAGGTCTGGCCCTGGCCTATTTTAGTGGAACCGACGTGGGGCAGGCAGTACACCAGAGCAAGTACGAAACAGGAGAACCTTTTCCGGAATGGCTGGTGGAGAAATCTGCAGAAGTCATCAGCAAAGAGCTTCCCCTGGAAACGATTCAAGCACTCACGCCTGTTCCAAGCACCAAAAGTGGCGACTTGGTAACAGACTTCACCAAACGACTGGCTAGGCGTCTCGGAAAAGCCTATGCTCCACTGGTAAAAAAAGTGCGGCAGACCGAGCCACAGAAAAAGTTCGTTAGCAAAATCCAGAAACGGCATAATCTGAAGGATGCGTTCGCGCTGGAATCCTCCCTTGCATCCTTTTTATTCCGCTCTCTGCTGATAGTGGACGACGTTTTCGATTCGGGAGTCACTCTGGAAGAGGTGGGCAAAGTGCTCAAAAAGGAGGGCGTTGTAGAGCTATACGCTTTTTGCCTTACTAGGACACAACACCGAGGGGATGTATGATGGTAGAAAAAGAACAGCTGGTTTACTGGCTTTTAGCAGCGCAATACGGAGGCCAAGATTTGAAAAAGCGCATCCAGCAAGAACCACAACGGATCGCAGAACTGGTGGAAGATGACCCAAAATGGGAAGAATGGCGAAAACAGCTGATTCGAGAAAGTATGGCCCTTGAGGAGTTCATCCACCAGGGGGGACAGCTTCTGACACTCCTTCACCCCGAGTATCCGGAAGCGTTGCGGAAGACCCTAAAAACCGGAACACCGCTTTTGCTCTATGCTCTGGGGGATTCGTCCATTGTAAGTACCACCGGGCGAGTCGCCTTTGCCGGGAGCCGTAAACCTCTGCCGGAAGCGGTGTTACGCTCTCGAGAACTGGCCAAAAAACTGGTCGAGCGAGGCTATATAGTGGTAACGGGGTTTGCCGCGGGAATTGACATCAACGTCGCTCAGGCAACCCTCGAAGCGGGGGGTCAAACCGTTGCCGTTCTCCCTCAGGGTCTTCTCCGCCCTGAAACCATGTCTTTGGTGCGGAAATTCCTGACATTTTTAAACCAGGGAAGACTACTTTTTCTCTCCGAAATCCATCCCAGATTCCCCTGGACCGCCCGTTACGCTATGATGCGTAATCGAATCGTTACAGGGTTGGCGGAAATGCTCATTGTTGCTCAGAGCGAACTGAAGGAGTACGAAGCACAGGGAAAGAAACGACTAAGCGGTACCTGGCAATGTGCCGAAGAGGCATACCGCCGATACAGCAAGCCGGTCTATGTGTTGAATCTTCCGGTGAAAGGTAACCAAGCACTTGTCCAGTCAGGCATCGCTCAACTTTGGAAAGACGAAACACTGAACGAGACTCCCCCTTTGGGACATTTCCATGGTACCGGACAACTTGTTTTGCCACTACCACCCTCATCCAGGATCAGGTGAAACAAAGTGCTTTAGCAAACCAGATACGTACCGCGGTTTACGAGATACATGACATCACCACACCATG
>JABUEZ010000214.1 GCA_013314795.1 Candidatus Profundicultor aquiphilus
GCTTTTCCCATGGCTTCTATGGCCTGGGTGTTCTGGCTCATCAAGTTCTCCAGGTATTCGGTCTTCTGCACCACTTCCTGCCAGGCCGACTGGAAGGGTTTGAAGCGGTCATTGATGATGGTTTGGGCCGTGACGGCGTAATAGGTTTTGGAGAAATCTCCCTCCAGGAATTTTCCCAGGGCGTTGAGGGTGCTTTCCACAGTTTTTTGAGCCGTGGTACGTCCTTCCCCGGCAAGAAGCAGGTAATTCTTGCGGGCCTGGTTAATGGTATTCAGTTTTTCCATCCAGCGGTCTAATCTCAGGTCTTCCAAGAAAGAGCGGAGTGAGTTCATGCTGCGGTACATATCCATGAATGTGGCATCTTTTTCCTGGGGAGATGCTGTCAGTGCGGTGGAGAAGTTGCGCCATTTTTCCTTCAAATCGTTTACCTTTGGGGAGATGGCATTTTTCACCTCTTCGGAAATAACGGTGGAATTCTTCACGTCGTTTTCGAAGCTCCCAAAGTAGGAATCGATCATGGCAGTCAGCCGGCCGTCGGGGTCGCCGGTAGCCACATACCGGAACATGAAGAGAAAAATCTCATTGATTGGGCTGGTAAATTTTTTCACCGATTCGTCCACCAGGTTGATGAAATTGGTCATAACCTGGATTGGTTCGTCCATGGCGACGGCCAGTTTTGCTCGTTCTTCCTGGGTGGCAAGGTGCTCTTTATGGAGTTTTTGGACGGTTTCCATTTTCAGCCGGTAGTCAAGATAAGAGGTCTTCAAACTCTGCAGTTTCTCAAAGAGTGCGCTCCCTTCGGCCAGGGGTTTGAGCAGGTAAGGAAATGTTTCATTCTGCCAGGTGGCAAAGTACTGGGAATTTTTAAACTCTTCGCTTTCGCTTCCCAGCCTCAATGCTTCAAGATATGCTGAAAAACGGGCGTGGAGCAGGGTCGCATCTTCCTCTATTTTTTGCAATTTTTCCATGTTTTCTTCCGAGAGATACGTAGCCACCAGGTTTTCATTTTGAGAAATCAAATCTTTCAGACGGGAGGTGGCCAGAAGAAGCGGTGTTGACTCACGCACTGTGGAAAGAGAGGAATTGACCCGCATGAAGGCGAAAATGGCCACCAGTCCTCCTAAAGTGGCCAGCACAGCAAGGATGGTGAAACCCAGACTCATTTTGGTTCTGATTTGCAAGATGAATACCCCCTTTTTGGAAATAATTCCCCTTTCTATATTTATCGGCACAATTGTTCCAGGCTTTAGTATGCTTTTTCAACAATACCCTCTTTTTTGACATTCTTCTAAAAAATGCCGGTATTTTTCTTCATACCGGCATACTTGCTCCGGTTGGGGGTCAGTAGTGGTAATGATCTCAACCATGTCCCGTGCGGCCTGGCGCAACCCTCCCAGGAATGGGGACGCTGCAATGATGCAGGAACCCATGGCCGATTCGAGGGTAGCAGGAAGACTTATGGGTCGATTCAGAATGTTTGCCCGGATCTGGTTCCAGATGGTGCTCTTTGCTCCGCTCCCAGAAGAGAAAACGCGTGTGATGGTATTCGCACCCAGTGATTCCAGGAGTTCGAAGCTGTATCGCTCAATGTACCCCACTCCCTCGAGACACGCCGCATAGAACGCAAGTGGATTCTCTTCTTCCCCCACTTTGAAAAATTGCGCGCTGGGGTTGGCGAAGGGCAGGCGTTCTCCCTGACGTACCAGGGGATACACAAGTAAGGTGGTGGGCAAACTCAGGTCCTTCACCCGTTCATCCCATTCAGAAAAGTCAACTCCCGGGAAAAAACGGTTGAGGCACTCTCCCCCGGTGTTGCTTGCTCCCCCAGGTAGCCAGAGTCCTTCAGGGTGAAGGTGGCAATAGACCCGGCCCTTGGGGTCTTTAATGTGCCGTTCAGAGATACTCCGAATAACAAGCGTTGTTCCTAAGGTGGATGAGATGTCCCCTACCCTTTCCACTCCTGAGGCGTAGAAGGAAGCCGTGCCATCGGTTGCTCCGGCCACCACCTTCATCTGGGAGCATCCCCATTTCTCTTTCCAGCGGGGATGGAGTTCTCCGACAATTTCGCCGGTCATGAATACCTTGGGAAGCTTTGCCACAGGTATTCCCAGGTTCTTCTCGATGAAGGGAGGCCATGCTTGGTCCAGGAGGTCATAACCCATCTTGAGCGAGTTGGAGATATCGGATATCCCCCACTCTCCGGTTAAGATTCCCACCAAGTAATCGGCGGCGTGAAGAAAGTATCGGGTTTTTTCGAATAGCTGGGGCTCGTGCCGTTTCATCCAGAGCACCTTGCACAGGGCAAAGGAAGGATCGAAACGATACCCCATTTTCTCGCAGAACGAGGTTGCAACATTGTTCACCAGGGAAGACTCTTCTTTGGCCCGGGAATCGTTGTACATGATAGCCGGGCGAAGAACGTTGCCGCTTTCGTCCACTGCCACCACTGTTCCCGAAGTGGAATCACAGGAAAGAGCCAAAAGAGCCTCCTTACGGTACCCCATGCCCAAAAACTTCTGAAGCAACCTGGCAACACAGGCATCAACCCTCTCTACCCACTCCTTGGGGTCCTGCTCGAAAATCTCTCCTTCACGATGAGAAGAAGCCAGCGTTTCTCGTTCCTCGACCACCACCTTTCCTGTAAGGGTGACAACCATACTGCGCACTCCCTGAGTGCCCAGATCGACTCCCAGGACAAAGGCATTACTTTTATCCATTGATTTCTCCTCCATTAATAGCGTTGTTTTCTATTCTATCAACATTATTTCCCGGGTGCATGTATTTGCGTTCTGGTTAGGGGAATTTGATCGCTTTTATAGAGTTCTTTCCTCTTTTCTTTTTCGGGTCCAGGGGAGGTTCTGATAAACCGTGGTTGACCTGGAAGAATGCTTGCAATATAATTTAACCACGGCTGAATTTTGGAGCAACGGAGAAAGGAGAAGCATTGCTCATGAAGAGAACCTATCAACCACACAGAGTCAGGATGAAGAGAACTCACGGCTTTCGCGCCAGAATGAAAACCAGGGCTGGACGAGAAGTCTTGAGCCGAAGGAGAAAGAAGGGGCGCAAACGTCTCACGGTGTGATCGAGGCGATGGAAAGCCTGACTCGAAAAGGAGATTTTGTCCGGGTATTCCAGCAGGGTAAGCGAAAAAGAGCCGGGCTGTTGAAGTTTTTTTTTCTGGAACGCAAGGATGGGGATTTGCGGGTCGCCTTTGTGGGGAAGAGCAAAAAGGCAGTGTGCCGGAATCGAGTGAGGCGGCGTTTGAGAGAGGCCTTTAGGGTTCATTTTTACCCTCAGTGGCAAAAAAGGCCGGTCGATTTCATCTTTTGGGGCGACGAACGACTCTGTTCGGTCGATTTTACCGATATTCAATCCTGGATGGGACAGTTACTGGAAGAAGTTCCCGTAAGTGACGAGGACCAAGGGAATCGTGAAGATTGAACGATTTTTGATTCATAGTATTGACCGGTGTTTAGTGTGGTATCAGCGATTTGTGTCTCCGCTTTTCCCTCCTTCCTGTCGTTTTGAACCAACCTGTTCTCAGTATGCCCGAGAGGCGCTGCAGAAACATGGGCTGTTCCGAGGAGGGGTAATGGCTCTCTGGAGGATTATGCGCTGTCATCCTTACTCTCGGGGTGGGTACGACCCGGTAAAATAAAAAAGAAAAGGTGATTTGAGAATGTTATCACAACTTTGGGATGGTTTGGCCAAGTTAATGGAGTTTGTGTTACGGTTTTTTTACAACCTGACGGGCAACTATGGTATTTCCATTATTCTTCTTACTGTGGTGGTCCGCCTGGCTCTTTATCCGGTCATTCACAAGCAGAATCTTTCCACCCGGGCCATGCAGGAAATTCAGCCCGAGGTGAAAAAATTGCAGGAGAAATATGGCAAGGAGCCGCAGAAGTTAAACCAGGAACTGATGAAG
>JABUEZ010000215.1 GCA_013314795.1 Candidatus Profundicultor aquiphilus
CCAGAAATAGTCCCCCTAAAGTAAAGCCCAACCTTCGGGTCAAACCTCCTACCACACCCAAAGCATCGCCAACCTCCATTTCGGTGAGATTACTTAAAACCGGCAGATTTCCCCGAAGGACAGTATAGGCAATGAGTATTCCCAACCCTGCTTTGAGCGACACCTTGAGAAATTCCATCCCCGTCCGTAACGAAAAAAGCCTCCCCAGCCCTCGTATCGGATTCACGTAATCGAACTTTGGTTTCAGCTTTTCAAAAGAGACCACAAAACCGGACTGGAGAAATCCCAGAAAAAGTCCCACCCCCATACCAACGAGCACCACTGGAGCAACAATCCGTATGACTGATACCACAGCCTGTTTCACCACTTCAAAAGCCCAGGTCAAGTTATCCCCTGTGGGGAGTTTTGCCACCCACATCGCACGCGCAAACTCTGTCACCTGAGAAGCCAGCGAAGGACCATTAAAGGCAAGAAACGAGAAAAGGGCCAGAAAATGGAACCCATTCGCAAAATCTATGCTGATGGGAACCTGTCCCTTTTTACGCAATTCCTCTCGTTTTCTCGGAGTCGGAGCTTCAGTTTTCTCCTGTAAAGGCATTTCCCAACCCCACGCCTTTTACTTCACAACTCCAAGATAAAAATCCATGCCAACGCTTAGGGGAGAACAAAAACTCGGAAAAAGCCGCGCAGAAAAAGCTCCACAATCCGCTCCAAGAAGGGGAAAAGATATGGCAGAGTCATCAGACTCATAAAGAATCCCACTCCCACATTGAGGGGTAAACCCACGATAAAAACATTCATCTGGGGAATAGCCCGGGAAATAATGGCCAGAGTAAAATTGGCCAGGAAAAGAGCGACAATAACTGGGGCACCAAGCTGCAAGGCTATAATCATAACCTCCCTAAGGAGCACCAGGAAAGAAGGGAACATTTCGGCTTCCAGAGTAAATTTACCCAGAGGAATAGTCTGAAAAGAATGGGCAATACCCTGCAAAGTAAGATAATGTCCCCCAGTTCCCAGATAATACAATAACGCTACCATCAGGTAGAATTGTCCCATGACTGAAGAACCCAAATTGGAAAGCGGATCGACCACGTTCACATAGCTGAAACCCATTTGAAAATCGATGATTTCCCCGGCAATCTGAATGGCCGAGAACACCAGATTCGTAACGAAACCCAGGGCAATACCGAGTAAAAGTTCCGCCATAAGCGATAAAACATAGGTCCCAGTCTCCTGGACCACGACCTGGGAAGTATTGACCGCGGGAAAGATGACAACGCTGAGCAGAAAAGAGAAACCAATCTTGGCAAGAGTCGGAATAATGCGACTGTTAAAAACCGGAGCGGTCAGAAAAAGCCCCAGTATTCTTACCCACACCAGAAGAAACTGATAAAAAGAAAAATAGAGAAACTCCATCACCGCACGAAAGAAGGAAGATTCCAGAAGAGCTGAGTCACAAAATCGAGAAGTGTCCTCACCATCCAGGGACCGAGAAGAACCAGAATAAGAATCACCACAAGGATTTTCGGAACAAAGGTCAGAGTCAACTCGTGAATCTGAGTAACAGCCTGAAAGACACTAACCAGAATTCCCACCACCAGGGCCGCCCCCAAAATGGGCAAACCGATCTTTAAGACCACTAATAGAGCCTCTCGCCCCACTTCTAAAAAGATTTCTTCACCCATTGTTTCACCTCACCGGACGCTCAAAACAATACCCCGCGTGATTAATTCCCATCCATCAACCAGCACGAAAAGCAAGATTTTAAAAGGAAGCGAAATCAATACTGGAGGGAGCATCATCATCCCCATAGACATCAACACACTTGCCACCACCATGTCGATGACCAGGAAAGGAACATAAATGAGAAATCCCAGGGTAAAAGCAATTTTGAGTTCACTCAAAATAAAGGCAGGAATCAGGACGTGAGTGGGTATATCTGCTCGCGTGCGAGGTCGAGGAAGTTTTGCCAGAGAAACCATTAAAGCCAGGTCCTTTTCCTGAGTTTGACGAAACATAAATTCCCGCAAGATTTCTGTACCCTTGTTAAAAGCCTCACTCTGGTTGATAGCCCCTTCAAGATAAGGCGTCAGGGCCTCCTGATTGATCCTTCCAAACACCGGCGCCATGATGAAAAACGTCAGAAAGAGCGCCAGACCAATGAGGACCGGTGTAGGAGGAATTTGAGCCGAACCCAGAGCGTTGCGCACAAAAGCCAGAACCACCACCACTCTGGTGAACGAGGTCACCATGATGAGTATCGCCGGAGCCAGACTCAAAATCGTTAAAAGAACGATAATCTGGAGAGACAGCGTTAAATCCCTTGGGCTATCCGACCCCTGGGGTTCCACAGTAATCCGGGGCAGGGTCAATAAAGGAAAGGGGGCTTCCTGGGCATAAAGAGGAGAACCGAGTGTCCCCAGAAGAAAAAACATCCCTACCCAGCACAAAACAAAAACAATATTTCTATTCCGTTCTCTTGCCTTCATGGGTTTTTCTCCGAAAAAGGGTATCAAGGTACGTTGAAAAAGTTTGAGAAGGAGGATTCTCAACCAGGTCATCCTGGTGGCATTCCATAACTTCTCGCACGGCGGTTCCACTTTGAACCACCATCACAATCCTTTCGCCTACCTGGACAAGGTAAAAATAAAGGTTCCCCCGCACCGGCAGAACGTCGATAATGCGCATGTATCTGGATGACACGGCACGAACACCTTGTCCAGCAAACTTCTTGATCACGAAGAAAAGAGCCCACAGGATAGCGATAACGAGTAAAAAAGCAAGAATAAAACGCAAAACACCTATTCCACCCTGGAACGTTGCAGAAGGTTTGATCTCCGGCAAATTGAGCTCTTCCTGTGCCCAGGCCACATTGCCCGACCACCAAAACACGGCAAGGAACATAACAATCTTTCTCATACACGAGCCTCTTTTAAGCTCTTAATCCGTTCTTCAGGGTTAACAATCTCGGTAATGCGAATTCCAAAGTTTTCTTCGATCACCACCACTTCCCCTCGAGCAAAAAGCACATCATTGACATAGAGATCGGCAGGCTCACCGGCCAATTTATCAAGTTCCACAATTGACCCTGGTCCAAGTTCCAGAATTTCCTGAATCGAAAGTCTCACTCTCCCCAACTCGACCACCAGGGGTAAGGTCACATCGAGCAGCAATTCCAGGTTAACCTGGGAAGAGGGCTCCTCCTTCTTTCTAAACTCGGCAAATTCCACCGGACGAGCTTCCACTTTCTTCCGAGGTTTTTCCTCCTGATCCTTTTCTACCCGTGACACGGGCACCTTTTCTTCCTCCTCCTCACTTTTCTCTTCTGGCAATTCCTCTATCGAAGGCGGCAAAAGTGCTGAAGTAATTTCTCGAACGAAATAGAGAGGAAGGAGTTGGATCATATAACTATCGACGACATCTTCCACCACCAGGCGACACATTACTTTAACCACATATTTCTCCTGTTTCTGCAACCATTCTTCCTCCAGTCTTTCGACCTCTTCAAAGAAGACTTCTGGAGGCGAAATAGAAATCCGGAGGTTCAAAAACTCCGACATAGCGGTAGATGCCGAGCCCATCATCTGGTTCATGGCTTCACCGATGGCACTGGCTTCCAGTTCCCCCAATGTTTCTGGTAAACCTTCTTTCCCATCTCCCCCCATCATCAGATTAACCATAATGCGGGCATCCTCTTCCTTAACGAGGAGCACGTTGTCACCTTCAAATCCTTCCCGATACACAACCTTCACCAATAAGTGTCTTTCGGGAAAGAGCGTTTCTGCTTCCTCTAGGTTAACCAGTTCCACCTCCGGAACAGTAATTTCTACCCTCTTTCTCAAAAGACCACTCAAGGCAGTTGCCGCAGAAGCCATAGAGATGTTACCCAGTTCACCAATAACATCTTTTTCCTCAG
>JABUEZ010000216.1 GCA_013314795.1 Candidatus Profundicultor aquiphilus
TCTTCGGCGGTTGTTTCCATAACTGGCTTTGACAGCGCCACCCCGGCATTATTGATGAGGACGTCCAGCCCCCCAAAGCGCTCCACGGTCTTTTGCACGATGTATTCCGGCACCTCCACCCGGCTCAAATCCCCCGGGATGGCCAAAACTTCCGTCCCCAGGGACTCGATTTCCTGGGCCACTTTTTGTAATGCCTCTTCATCGCGCCCCGTTATCGCCAGGCGGAGAGCCTTCTCCGCCAGGAGTTTGGCAATGGCTTTCCCGATCCCGCGGGTTGCCCCCGTCACCAGGGCTACCTTTCCTTTCACCGCCGTCCACCTCTTTCTTGCAGTATCCCCGGTATTGTAACACACCTTTTCCCCCGTCGTATGAACTTGTTTCGGGGTCTCTTTCTTGAGATGCTGGAAGAAGCAGGATCCTGGACAAATGGGGTTTTAAACCGACTGGAATCCTGAAACATTGAGATCCTGAAACATTGAGATCCTGAAACAAGTTCAGGATGACGAGAATACCGTCAGTTCAGGATGACGAGAATACCGTCAGTTCAGGATGACGAGAATACCGTCAGTTCAGGATGACGAGAATACCGTCAGTTCAGAATGACGAGAATACCGTCAGTTCGGGATAGCAAAGAACAACCTGTCGGTTCGGGACCGCGGAAAAATCTCTGCTGGTCCGACATGGCGCATTACAATTGCCGCTTCGAACCTTCACTGCGTCACCCTGAGCTGGTTTCAGGGTCTCTTCGTTTCCTCCCTGGTATAATAAAACCATGGTGACGTCGAAGGATTATTACGTCTACATCCTCACCAATAAAAACAATCGAGTCCTGTATATCGGGGTTACAAACGACCTTCGACGCCGAATCTATGAGCACCAGCATGGTCTCGTGGAAGGATTTTCCAAAAGGTATAACCTGAAGAAACTGGTTTACTACGAAATCACTCCCAGTATCGAGGGAGCCATCCAAAGGGAGAAGCAACTCAAAAACTGGCACCGGGAATGGAAAATCAACCTCATTACCCAGAAGAATCCGGAGTGGAGAGACTTGAGTAGCGACTTTTGAAGCTCTCAACCCTTAGGGAGACATCTTGAACGACTGGAGTCTTGAATCAAACGAGGTCCTGAAACGGTGGCTTTTTGTATCCCCCTGAGCTGACATTATTTCGTCACCCTGAACTTGTTTCAGGGTCTCCTTTTTCAGGGTCCCAATGTCTCAGAATCTCAATATTTCAGGGCCTCATTCTTGGGATGCTGAACCAAGTTCAGCATGACAAATTGTGATTGTTGTTCCAGACCCCAGTGCGTCACCTCGCACTGACGGTGTTTTCGTCACTCCGAACTTGTTTCGGAGTCTCTTTCTTCTCTTTTTTGAGACGCTCAAACGCTTTGGGTATGGGGATGAACGTGGCAGGCGGGACGGGAAAGCTTAGCGCCCGCTCTTTGGTTTTCCCACCGGCATAAGATACAGGGGCATTTCGTTTTGAGGGAGCTGCAAAATCCGGGCCACTTCCTCATCCCGGAAGGCCCCGATGGCCACCGTTGCGAGTCTCAGGGCCTGGGCCTCGAGGTACACATTCTGGGCTGCGTGCCCCACTTCCATGTGGACGTAGCGGATGCCCCGCTCCCCGTACCGTCGGGTGGTGCGCTCGTAAATGGCGGTAAAAACCAGCACGAGCGGTGCTTCCTGGATCGATTCCTGGTATAACGCCGACCGGAATAATTCCATCCTTTTATCGCCCTCGATAACCCTTTCGATGGCGTGCTCCTCCGGGTAATACCGGTACACCCCCGGGGCGATTCCCTCCACCTTCCCCACCACGGCGTAGAGTCCGAGTGGATACAAAGCCCCCGCCGATGGCGCCGTCCGGAAACCACGGGTTTTTTCCGTCACCCCCTGAGCGGCAAAAAGGACCTGAGAGAGTTCGGATAACGTCAAAGCCTCATCCCGGAATGCCCGAACCGAACGGCGTCGGAAAATGGCCTCTTCCACGGACATTTCCCCCACCGTTTTGGGTTGGGGAAGGGAAATCCTTTCCTGCGCCCACACCGTTCCCTCCAGAAAGAACACCAGAAAAACCATCAGAATAACCAGTTCTTTCACCGCCGGCACCCCCATTTTGGCATGAAAATACATCCTTATGAAGTAGTCTAACATAGACAAAGGGAATTTGAAAAAGGTTTGCAGAAATAGTACAATTATCACTAATCACACTCCATTTGACGAACGCATTGTCCGAACCGGGTAGAAAATATTTTCTCTTTTTCCATTTTTCAGAAGGGGGCGAGTGGGTATGAAAAGGAATTTGGTGTTCTTGCTTGTGGTGCTGGCTATCCTTACCCTTATCGGTGGGAGTGTTTACGCTCAGATGGCGGTCATCGACAGCATTGTAGAAGGTGATAAAACCATCGATGCCGATACCCAGCTTTTGAGCATTATCCAGGGCAATGTCACCGTTAACCCTGGCATCACCTTCCAGCTTGACGGCATCGTCAACGGCAGCGTTACCGTGGAAAATGGGGCAACCCTCGTTCTCAACGGCATTGTCAACGGCGATGTCACCTTAAAGGAAGGCGCCAGCATAACCTTGGAAGGCATCGTGGGCGGCAATGTCTATAACCAGACTGGAAATCCCATCGATCCAGACACCATTAACGGTATCGTGAAGGGCGAAATCGTCAATTCCTGAAGAAACTTCATACCTGGGGGAAGGCAGGGGAGAGACAGCATAATGATGCAGTGGCTTTGGTCTTCTATCCGAAGTAAAAACCAGGGCATTTCCCTGGTGGAAATTGTCCTGGTTCTCGCTGTTTCGGCCTTTCTTTTTCTGGCCCTGGCTTCCCTGCTGTTACGCACCAGCGTAACGAAAGCGGCGAATGAACGTTAACCTCCTGGGAAAAAGTGATGAGTAGAGGCTTTCACAATAAGGGTTTCAGTTTACTCGAAGTCATTCTGGTGGTGGCCATTTTGCTTTTCGGAGTCACGGCCACCTCGGTTCTTTTCTCCGTTAACCTCCGTGCCGGCAGGAGCAATCGGGAATATGCGGCCTGTGCTCTACTGGTTACCGACATCATGGAGCGCCTCCGGTCTGTACCTTTCAAGGGGGGTACAGGCCAAAAAAGTGTCAGTGAGCTCGTTGAGGAATTGTTGAAAGATGAAAATCGAAATTTGAATTCTATTCAGGTGTTTTACAGCTATTTCGAAGTAGACCCTCCGGCTATTGTTTCTCAGGTTATTCCGGGAGTTTTTTCTCTCACAAGAGATGAAGATAATGTTACCGAAAAAAAATTTCTCTCCAAAATAGAGTTTGCACCTCCTGATTCTCAAGCATCTTCGTATACTGTTACAGTTACCCTGCAGTGGAAAGCAAACATGACACCTGTGGTAGTCAAAAACCTTGTCTCGGAGGGAGGTCTCAATGACTTCCTGCAAAAGTAGCAACCGCTCCTCCGGATTTACCCTGCTGGAAACCATCATCACCATAGGGGTTCTTTCCTTTTTAACCCTGGTCATGTATGCCACCATTGTTTCCCTTGGCTACCGGATGCGTCTTGAGCTTTCCTCTGGCGGATCATACCTTAAACCAGGTAGCAAAAGCGAACTCAATCAGCAAATCATTGTCGACGGCGTGAACCGGTTGCTTCTGGAGGTGTCGCGCAATATCCGCAATGCTTCGAAAGTGGATATCAAGACCGGGGAACTCTCTCTTCAGTTTCCCGATGGTTCCACTCTCAAGTATTCCCTTAATTCGGATGGCACCATTGTGCGCTCAAAAGGTACACAACGAAGTATCATGGTCGAGGGTGTAGATGAATTCAACGTTAGTAATGACGCCAACAATTCCAACCTTATTACCATTGAAATCAAAGTCAGCATGAAGGAAAAAGGCAATAAAACCTTCTATCGAACTTTCCAGA
>JABUEZ010000217.1 GCA_013314795.1 Candidatus Profundicultor aquiphilus
ATGGGGTGGTGGAGAGATTAAACCGAACCTTCCGGGAAGAATTCTGGGCATATTACGAGGAGGATGTTGACCTTGAAACCATGAGGTTTTACCTAAAGAGGTGGACAGAAGAGGTGTATAATAAGAAGAGGCCACACTGGAGTTTGGGATACAGGAGTCCCTGGGAGTACCTGAAGGATACTGGACTTGTTGCATGTCCCACATGATGTGAACCTATACACTCATTGACACCCATAAACCTTCGGGATATAATTGAAAACGCTCTGCACGAGGGATGGGGCGTGGCCAAGCGGTAAGGCAAGGGACTTTGGATCCCTTATTCGAAGGTTCGAATCCTTCCGCCCCAGCCATCTTTTTCTATTTTTGGAGATGAGGGAAACGCGGTGCAAAAGTGGTGTTTGGTGATTTTGGCTGCCGGTCAGGGGAAACGGATGCGCTCTCCTCTTCCCAAGGTTTTTCTCCCTGTTCTGGGTAAGCCGCTGATGGAATACCTGCTGGATGCGACAGAATCACTTGGTTTTACGCAACGTCTGGCGGTATTTTCCCCTTCTTTTCTGGAGGAAGCGAGAAAAACTTTTGGAAATAGGGTAGAAATTGTGACTCAGGAAATTCCCAGAGGTACGGCGCACGCTGTGAAGAGCGCCTTGCCTTCTATTCGTGCTGAAATTGAGTGGGTGTTGACCGTATATGCTGACATGCCTCTTTTGCCTCAAGAGGTCATAGAGGCGATGATTGGGTTTGTTGAAGCAAAACGTACCGATGTGGCGTTCCTGACGGCCACATCACCACATCCTGAGAGTTTTGGAAGGGTAATTAGAGACGAACAGGGCTTTCCTTTAAGGGTTGTGGAGGAGAAAGATTGCACGCCTCAGGAAAGCTTGATTCGTGAGATCAACGTGGGTGTGTTTGCATTTCGGAAAGGAATTTTGGGGGGAATCTTGGAAGCGATTCAGGATGAGAACCGGCAAAAGGAGTTTTACTTAACCGATGCGGTGGAAGTGAGCCGGAAAATGGGGTTTTCCGTACAGGCTTTTCAGGTGGACTGGCAGAAAGAGTTTATGAATGTGAACGGTCCTGCAGATTTAGCTGGTGTTTTTGGGCTTGTGCGTGAGCAAAAAATTGCTTCGTTATGGGAAAGAGGGGTCAAGATTCTCGACCCACAGTCGGTGTATGTAGACTGGGACGTTGAAGTCGAGGATGATGTGTGGTTATATCCTGGTGCTGTGATTGAGGGTAAGAGTATGATTGGGAAGGGAACGAGAGTTGGGCCTTTTGCCAGGATTGTGAATAGCGTCATTGGTCAAAATAATATTATCGAATATAGCGTGGTTGAACATGCTTACCTTGAAGAGGATGTTCTGGTTGGTCCGTTTGCGCATCTTCGTCCGGGGACGAGGCTTGGTAAGGGGGTAAGAATAGGAAATTTTGTGGAAGTGAAAAATTCTCAGGTTGGCGAGGGGACAAAGGCGCTTCACTTGAGTTATCTTGGCGATGCCCAGGTTGGAAGAGAAGTTAATGTTGGAGCGGGAACGATTACCTGTAATTTTGATGGAAAGAAAAAGAATCCCACCTTTATCGAGGATCGGGTCTTTATAGGGAGCAACAACTCGCTCGTTGCTCCGGTCAGGATCGGTGAGGGAGCATATACTGCGGCTGGTTCGACGATTACTCAGGATGTTCCTCCATATGCCCTGGGGGTAGGAAGGGCGAGACAGGTCAACATCCAGGGATGGGCGAAAAGAAAGCGAGGAGAGGAGAAGTAATGTTTGGTTTCGTTGAGATTGCACAGCACCTGAAGGTTTTTTCTGGAACGGCTAACCCCTTTTTGGCACAGGAAATATGCTGGTACCTGGATATTCCTCTTGGCAAGGTGGACGTGGGTCGCTTTCCAAACGGAGAAATTCGGGTACGGATTGAAGAAAGTGTTAGGGGATGTGATGTTTTTGTGGTTCAGCCTACCTCTCCTCCGGCCAATGACCACCTGATGGAGCTTCTGATCATGATCGATGCTCTGAATCGGGCTTCGGCAGAACGGATTACCGCGGTTATCCCATTTTATGGATATTGCAAACAGGACCGTAAAACCAAGGGAAGGGAGCCGATTTCTGCAAAGCTGGTGGCTAATCTCCTGACCACGGCCGGAGTAAATCGGGTGTTGACCATGGACCTTCATGCCGGGCAAATTCAGGGTTTTTTTGATATCCCGGTTGATAACCTGGCGGCGCAATCGCTTCTGGCCCGGTATTTTTCGGCGAAGGGTTTAAAAGATATCGTGGTAGTTAGCCCTGATGTGGGAGGGACAGCTCGGGCACGCAATTTTGCCAATTTTTTGGGTGTGGATCTCGCCGTGATTGATAAACACCGGCCCAGTTATTCTGAGGTCATGGTCATGAATGTTATTGGAGAGGTGAAAGGAAAGAATGCCATCATTGTCGATGATTTGATTGATACTGCAGCGACGCTTGTAGAAGGAGCACAGGCGCTTGTAGAGCATGGGGCTAAAAGGGTTTATGCTTGTGCCACGCATCCCCTGTTTAGTGAACCGGCTTTGGATCGGATCAGTCAATCATGTATTGAAGAGGTTGTGGTGACGAACACCATTTGCTGTAACCGGGAGACACTGCACCGTCGAGTGGGTGACCGGGTTAAAATACTCTCGGTAGCGCCTATTTTTGCTGAGGCCATCAAGCGGATTCATGGAGAGCGCTCGGTGAGCGAACTCTTTATATAAGAACGGAGAGTGAGGATAGAAATTATGGAAGAAAAGATTACGATTCAGTTGTATCGAAGGAATACTGAGGAAAAGGGTAAGGGTGGGTCGCACCGCCTGAGAAAGGCTGGATGGATTCCGGCGGTGTTATACTCCAGAGATAGCCGGGGTGGAACGGTAGAACTTGTGAAGTTGCAGACCAGGGAATTTGAGAAAGTGCTCTATGCGCGTCACGCTTCGCACCATCTCCTGTCGCTTTCCCTTGAAGGAGAGGAGAAAAGGGGAATCATTAAGGAGATACAGCGGAACCCCGTAAGGAATGAGATATGGCATATTGATTTTTACGAGGTCAAGGCTGATCAGAAGATTTCCCTCTCGGTACCGGTGGTGGTCAAAGGTGAGGCGAAGGGTGTTAAGGAGGGTGGAATTCTGGAGATTGTGACCACCGAACTCGAAATCGAGTGTCTTCCGGAAGCAATTCCCGAAGCCATTGTTGTGGATGTCAGTAACCTGGAAATTGGGGATGCTATCCATGTTCGGGAGCTTTCGGTACCTCAGGGTGTGGTGGTAACGGAAAGTCCGGACGAAGTTGTGGTGGTGATTACACCGCCTGAGGTGGTTGAAGAAGTTGCGGTGGGCGAAGAAGAAACCGTTGAACCCAAGGTGATTTCTAAAGGAAAGGCCGAAAAGGAAGAAGAAGCCAGGGGTGAGTAGGTGTTTCTCCTGGTGGGGTTGGGCAACCCGGGTAAACGATTCGCTCAGACACGACACAATGTCGGTTTTCGAGTTTTGGAACGTTTTGCGGAAGATTTTCATCTTCGCTGGAAACAGGAAGATTTGGTTGAGTGGACGACCTGGATTTGGGAAGACCAGCCAATTTATCTTCTCAAGCCCCTCACCTTTATGAATCGAAGTGGGGAGGGGCTACGTTTTTTTTTGACCCGTCATCGTTTTTCGGCTCCAGAGCTGGTGGTGGTACACGATGATCTGGATTTTCCTCCCGGAGTGGTACGGATCAGGAAGGGAGGGGGAACAGGAGGCCATCGTGGTGTAGAGTCGATCATAGCGACCTGGGGCAACCCTGATTTTATCCGGGTACGGGTGGGGATCGGTCGTCCGCCTCTCAAGGAAGAAGTGGTTGAGTATGTACTGGGAGTACCGGAAGGTGAAGAGGTAAGAATTCTTATTG
>JABUEZ010000218.1 GCA_013314795.1 Candidatus Profundicultor aquiphilus
CTTGCTGGTTCCGGTTTTTGGCATCACGGCCTTTATTGGTTTGGCCACCATCCTTTTTGTGGTGCTCAATGCCTATGTGGAGCGGAGGTTTAGATAGAATCCTGAAGAAAAGGGGTCAGAACGATGGAAGCGGGAAATGACATTCTGGTCAGAATGGTCGGTATCCACAAGTGGTTTGGTCGGGTTTATGCCCTGCGGGGGGTGGATTTCGAGGTCCGGCGTGGGGAAACGGTGGGGCTGATTGGCGACAATGGGGCAGGAAAGTCTACCCTCATTAAGATTCTTTCCGGGTATCACCAGGCGGATCAGGGAGAGATCTATTTTGAGGGGCAAAAGGTGAAAATTCGTTCTCCCCGGGATGCCCGGAATTTGGGAATTGAGACGGTCTATCAGGAACAGGCTCTGGCGCCCAATTTGAGCATTGCCCGCAATATTTTCATGGGACGGGAACCGGTGAAAAAATTCGGGCTCATGGATAGAAAGGCCATGGACGAAGAGAGCATGAAGGCTCTGGCCAATCTGGGGCTGCGGCTTCGCTCCCCGGAACTGCCGGTGGTTACCCTCTCCGGTGGTGAACGTCAGGGGGTGGCTATTGCCCGGGCTCTGCATTTCAAGGCCAAGCTCGTGATTCTCGATGAGCCCACGGTGGCCCTTTCGGTTAAGGAAGTGGAGGAGGTGCTGGAGTTTGTCCGCCAGCTTCAGCGGGAGAAAGTTTCGGTGGTCTTCATTACCCACAACCTCTATCATGCCTTTGACATCGCCGAGCGCTTTGTGGTCATGGCCCGGGGTTTGAAAATGGCCGACGTGAAGAAGGAGGAAACCTCTCCCCAGGGACTTTCGGAGCTGGTTTTGAAAAGTGCGTTTGTGGCAGTGTAGAAAGGGGTCGGCAGGGATGCAGGGGAATGCCAGTTACCTGAAACGGTTTTTGCTGTCTCGCTCTACCAGCGTGCTTTTGGTTTTAATTCTCATCGTGATCTTTTTTGCCGTTTTTTCTCCCGAACACCGGTTTGTGGACCCCGATAACCTCAGGGTTCTTCTGTCTCTGGGAGCCGAATTCAGCATCATTGCCCTGGGGGTGGGGATGCTCATGATCTGCGGGGAGTTCGACCTCTCGGTGGGTTCGATTCTGGCCTTCTGTTCCTTTATTTTTCTCAAGCTTTTTGAATTACACCTATCCCTCCTTTTTATTGCCGTTATAACCATCGTGGTGGGGGGTCTGCTGGGATTGCTCAATGCCCTCATCACTGTGCGGGCCGGAATCCCCTCCTTCATCACCACTTTGGGGACCATGATGTTCTGGCGGGGTTTGACCATCCTCCTTTCCGGCGGGGAACAGACCGCCTGTGATGTCTCGGCGTTGAATACTCCTGCTGCGTCCTATTTTCTCTCCTTCTTTACCGGACAGATAGGGAAGTTTTTGCCGGTGCAGTTCTTCTGGTTTGCCATTTTTGCCATCATCCTGGGGGTGCTCCTCCATCGACACCGCTTTGGGAACTGGGTCTACGCCACCGGTGATAACAAGGACGCTGCCCGGGCCATGGGCATCAATACCGACTGGGTGAAAACGGTGTGCTTTATCGTGGTGGGGCTCCTGTGTGGGTTTGTGGCCTGTGCCCAGATAGGAAGGCTGGCCTGCTTCACCTCCCGCACCGGCGATGGATGGGAGCTCAAGGCAGTGGCAGCAAGTGTGGTGGGGGGGACATCGCTGCGGGGCGGCATGGGAAATATGTTCGGCATATTCCTGGGAGCGACCACCATCTCGGTGATCGAGAATGGTCTGGTGGTCCTGCGCATTCCCTATTTCTGGACTTATGTTTTCTTTGGTCTGGTGATCCTTCTCTCGGTTCTCTCCAGCATGTACATCGAGCGAAAACAGATGGAGATGCACCGCTAACCGGATAGGCAGGCCCCTAAAGCCCCGGTGAGGAGGGGTTCCGGGGGAACAAGTGCCTTGAGGCCGGTTTCTTTTTCCAGGAAGTAAAGGACCCCTTTGTTCTGGGCCACGCCTCCGGTGACAGCGAGAGGTGGGTTCAGGTCGAGGCGCTCGGCCATCCTGATCACCCTCTGGGCCACCGCCTGGCAGACTGCGGCGGCCAGGTCGGCTTTGGCTTTTCCCTGGGCGATGAGGCCAACGAGTTCGGATTCGGCAAAGACCGCGCAGGTGGAAGAAAGGGTTACCGCTTCTTTTCGTTTCTCGGTGAGGGTTCCGTATTCGGAGAGGTCAATTTCCAGGACTTTGGCCATGAGTTCCAGAAAACTCCCGGTCCCGGCGGCACACTTGTCGTTCATGAGGAAATCCACCACTTTTCCGGTTTTGGGGTTCACCAGGATGACTTTACTGTCCTGCCCCCCGATGTCGATGATGGTACGCGCTTCCGGAAAGAAGAAAGCTACTCCTTTGGCCTGGCAGGTGATTTCACTCACCCGAAGGTCCGCTTCCACCTGGTAGCGGCCGTAACCGGTGGCTACGACTTTGCTCAGGGCGTTACGGGTGATGCCGCTCTTTTGGAGCGCTTCCTGGAGTGCTTCCTCGGCTCGTTTTTCCGGGTTCACACCGCTTGGGCGTAGCGCCGCGCCACAAATTTTTTCTCCATCCCAGATTACCGCACAGGTTGATTGAGATCCGATATCAAGGCCTGCCACATACATGGTTCTCACCCCGGGCTACTGTACTATAGTTTCCTTCCTCAGGCAAGTGTTTCAACCGCCCAGCATTTCTGCGAAAGCCTGTAAACGGGTGCGCCACTGCTCTTCGGTGTGGTGACGGCGGTCCAAGTGGTCTCCGTCGAGAAGCAGCAAAGGCACTCCCTCCTGACGGAGGCGCTGGCGCAACGCGGCGTTCATCCCCTGGCTCTGGCGGCATCCCCACTGGTTGAACTGGATGACACCCTCGATTTGGTATTCGCGAACCCACCGGAGAATCTGTGCAAGGCGCGCTTTTTCGTCCATAAAGCCGTGACTCACCGCGGTGATTTTTTCGGCTAAGCTCTCCAGGGGCCGGGTGGGATTGAGTTCCCCGGAATATATGGAGGCGAACTCTTCAAAGGCCACTCCCAGGCCGAACTCGGTCAAAAGCGCCGAAAGAAAGTTTGAATAGAAGGGTTTGAGGTGGAGCCAGAGAAGGCGATGTGGCAAGGGCTTTTTCGGATTTTGGCGCAGCTCGTCCCGGAGTTTCTGGAAAAAGGCAAGAGCGGTCTCACTCCCCATGAACTGGTAATAATAGGGAAGGTAGTCCAGATTTTTGGTGGGAGGAAGAAGCATCACTTCCCTTTTCCGGCGCAACGCTCCGATTTCCTGGATTAGCGCTTTTGTTTTTTGAGCCAGGGCGAAAGGACGCTCAAAATCCCAGGCGACTTTTTTGCTCTGGTTTATGGTTTGGACGATGACTTCAAGCTGCTTTGCCACGTAGCGGATGGTTTCCCGGGAGTATTCGTGGGGAACATCCACGAGATACAGGGGAACCCGGAAGAATTCTGAAAGGATTTGAAAAAAAGGAACCGTCCCCCGGCAAATGCTGGTGGTGGCACAGAGCGCATCTGGACGGGGGAAAAAGCGTAACATGCTTGCGCCCACACTCAGGCGATGGTAACTGCAGAGATCTGGAGAAAACCAGTGGGCTTCCCCTTTGGATAGGGGTATGGCCCCAGCACCAAGAGCGGCCAGGAGTCCTGCAGTGATTTCCGGGTAAAATGGTGCCCCATCCATGGCGTAGATGAATTCTGCCGGGAAAAAGAGGCTGGCCCACACCACCGGCTTTTTCCGTCCATAGAGGGTGAGGATGTTTTCCAGGGTGGTCTGATACGAAAACTGGGCCAAGGTCGGGGTGGGGTTTTTCCACC
>JABUEZ010000219.1 GCA_013314795.1 Candidatus Profundicultor aquiphilus
TGGCGCTGGGTCGGCGCTGGGAAGCTTCGGGAATACCAATCTTACGCAATTTTGGTCAGGAACTTGCAGTAATTCTTGTGACCGTGGTGATCTCTTTTGTCAGTCTGGTTCTGGGGGAACTGGTACCCAAAAGAGTGGCGCTGGCGCATCCGGAAAGGTTTTCGATGCTGGTGGCGCGTTTTATCCTTTTTCTCTCCCGAGCTTTAAAACCGGCGGTGCGGGTTTTATCGGTTTCAACAGATTTTATCTCGCGACTTGTAGGAGTTTCCAGTGAAGTCATGCCTTCGGTAACCGATGAGGAGATCCGCCTTTTGATTAGTGAGCAGAGAATTTTGCCTGTGGAAGAGCGGCGCCTCATCAATGAAGTCTTTGAATTCGGAGATACTCTGGCTTATGAGGTGATGACGCCTCGTACCGATATCGTCTGTATTGAAGAGACGGCTACTCTGGAAGAAGCCCTGTCTCTCTCCATTCAGAGCCATTTTTCGCGTTTACCGGTGTACCGAGAAGACATCGACAATATTGTTGGTTTTGTCCACATTAAGGATATTCTCCCTCACCTTCGAGAGGGAAGGCTTTCGAAACTGGTTTCTGAAGTGGTGCGTCCTATTCATTTTGTTCCGGCTACCAAGAAAGTCATCGAGCTATTGCGGGAACTCCAGCAAAAGCGGATTCACATGGCCATCGTCCTTGACGAATACGGAGGAACGGCAGGATTGGTAACCATTGAAGACCTGCTCGAGGAGCTGGTAGGAGAGATACGAGATGAACATGACCGGGAGACAACTCCCTACCGGCGCATCAAGGAAGGTGAATATCTCGTCAATGCCTCGGTCCCCATTGAAAATCTCAACGAATTGCTGGGTTTGAACATTCCGGAAAGTGAAGAGTTCGAAACTTTAGGAGGATTAATCATGGAGATTCTGGGCAAAGTTCCCGAAGAAGGCGAAATTGTAACGGTGGAAAACTATGAACTGAAAGTGGAGCGAATGAGAGGGAAAAGAATTGTTACCGTAAGACTTTTTGTCAAGAAAAGGGAGGGAGAAGAAGATGGCGAAGTTCATCATAGCTCATGATCTCGGTACAACCGGCAATAAGGCCACGCTTTTTGATGAGGAAGGGAACTGTTTGGCCAGTAGTTTCTTTGGGTACGAGACTTACTTTCCCGATGCTCTTTCGGTGGAACAAAACGCACTCGATTACTGGAAGGCAGTGGTGTCTTCCACCCGTGAACTCCTTGCCGTAAGCAGAGTCAACAAGGAGGATATCGCAGCCATTGCTTTTTCTGGTCAGATGATGGGAGCTTTGCCGGTTGACGAAAAGGGGAATCCCTTGTACCAGATTCTCATCTGGGCTGACCGCCGGAGTATTCAGGAAGTAGAGTGGGTAAGGGAACGCATTGACGAAGAACGCATTTATACCATTACCGGTCATCGTTTGAGTGCCAACTATTCTCTGGCTAAAATTCTGTGGTTTCGCCATCACCACCAAGAAATTTATGAGAAGGCGTATAAATTTCTTTTGGCCAAGGATTTTGTCATTTTCCGCCTGACCGGAAAATGGGTGACGGATTTTTCCGATGCTTCGGGTACCAATCTTTTTGATCTTGAAAAGGAAACATGGTCTGAGGAAATTCTGGAGGCAGTGGGTATTCCTCTGGAAAAACTCCCCGAGCCGTATCCTTCAACTGTGGTGGTGGGAGAGTTGATCAAAGAAGCTCAGGAAGAGCTCGGTCTTACAGGAAAAACGAAGGTAGTCGTGGGTGGTGGTGATGGTGCCTGTGCTGCCTGTGGAGCAGGGGTGGTACGGGAAGGACAGGCATATCATTATCTGGGTTCATCTTCCTGGATTGCGCTGGCGTCGTTGCGTCCTTTTTATGATGAGAAGAAAAGAACCTTCACATTCCACCATCTGGCACGGGGTCTTTTTATGCCTACCGGGACCATGCAATCGGCTGGTGGGTCGTACCAGTGGTGCCGTGATGCTCTGTGTGGGAGAGAAAAAGAGTTATCTAAGGAACTGGATGTAAGTTCTTATGCCCTGATGGATATAGAAGCCAAAAAAGTTGAAGCAGGGTGTGAGAATCTGCTCTTTCTTCCTTATCTTATGGGAGAGCGAGCCCCCTGGTGGAATCCCAAAGCCAGAGGTGCCTTCATAGGACTGACACCCCGGCATCGCAAGCCTCATCTGATTCGAGCTGTGCTTGAAGGAGTGGCCTTTAACCTGCGTATTATCCTGGATGTGTTTCGCGAAAAGGGTATCTCCATCGAGAACATCCGGCTTATTGGGGGAGGTGCCAGAGGAGACTTCTGGGCGCAGATTTTAGCCAGCGTCTTTGAAGTGGATGTTCTACGCCCTGTCTATCTGGAAGAAGCAACTTCTCTGGGAGCAGCGATTTGTGGAGGGGTGGGGATAGGTCTTTATCCCGGCCTTGAAGTGGCGGAAGAGATGGTCAGGATTCAGGATCGATTTGTTCCTTGTCCAGAAGAAATGGAGATTTACGGCCGTCTTTATCCGGTTTTCAAAGAGGCCTATCTTGCTCTGGAGAAGGTTTTTGAGGAGCTTTGCTGAGCATAATTTCCATTCCCGCTTGTACCTGGAGAAGCTGGCGGGCATTGCCCTGGGTGACGGAAATTTCTAAAAAGCCGGAGCTGTCGGGATGAATGGTTAAGGCTCCCTTTGCTTCGGCGCCGTAGGTTGAAGTATAGCGGAGAGAATATGTTTTCTGACCAAGCACAAGCATTACTTCGCTTCCCGCAAGGCCGGCTTTTTCGGCAAGGTGAGCGGGGATGTTCGTTTCGATGTTACCGAAGCGGTCGAAGAAAAGGATTTCTCCCCGTATGGTATCATGGCGAAACTCTGCTTGAGGATGAGGCAGGAGCACTGGTTTTTCGAGGGGAGTACCAAGAGCGTCTATTGCCACACCCAGGCTTAAGTAGGCGCTGACTGGTGCGAAGATGTCCCTTCCATGAAAAGTAGAAGAGGGATTGGGAGTGTAGAAATAGGCAGGATTGTTGAGTTCCACCATTTTTTTGACTCCGTCTTCGGTGACCACCAGCGTGAAAATGCCATTGTCAGGTCCTACCAAGAAGTAACCACTCAGCGTTTCTATGGCGATGGCCTTTCTCTCTGTTCCCACTCCGTAGTCGACCACACCCATGAAAATACTTTTTTGGGGAAAATCCCGATAGGCCCTGGCCAGAATATGCATCGCTTCCCGAACATTGTACGGTTCGACTTCGTGGGTCAGATCAATGACTGTCCCGCAAGGGTTGATCTTGTGGATCACTCCCTTGACGACGCCTACGTAGTAACTTTGGTGCCCCCAATCCGTGAGAAGTACAATACAGGACATGGTCTTTTCTTTAGAGAAAGAAAACGAGAATCATAGTAGCCAAGAGGCTGGCGCTACCGCCAAAGAGAAAAGGACTGGCCGAGCCCCACACATTCCAGAGCCATCCGGCTAAAAGTGAAGCGGGGAAAAGACCAATCCCAAGAAGTGTAGCATGCAATCCCAGGATGGTGGCTTTCTCCTCTGGAGATGACAATTCTGCCACCAGGGCTTTGGAAACTCCCTCGGTCATTCCGATGTGAAGACCATAGAGAATCATGATCCAGAAAATGAGTCGGGGAGTTACCCCGATGAGGAAGTACGAGAGGGAGTAGAGGAAGAACCCAAAGACCAGTAACTTTTTTCTTCCGATTCTGTCGGAAAGTTTTCCGGCTGGATAGGAGACAAGCACATAAACCAGGTTATAGAGGAAGTAAAGGAATCAAATTTAAGAGGTAGAGGTGGTGCGTGT
>JABUEZ010000220.1 GCA_013314795.1 Candidatus Profundicultor aquiphilus
AAAGCCCGCATTCAACGCCTTCCGGGGATAGAGCTGGCCGAGGCATTGCTGGAGAAAAGTAGAGAAGAAGGGTGGGGTGTCTATCTCCTGGGGGGGAGGGAGGGTGTTGCAGAAAAAGCAGCCAGAGCGCTTGGGAGAAAGTATCCGGGACTTCAAATTGTGGGCACCCACCATGGTTACTTCCAGAACGATTCGGAGATAGTTGAGGCCATCAACCGAACCGGTGCCACGGTGCTTCTGGTGGGGATGGGTGCTCCGCGGCAGGAGCTCTGGATTGATGTCCATCGGGATGAACTTGCCCCTTTCCTTTTCATGGGAGTTGGGGGGAGTTTTGACGTGTGGAGTGGGGAAAAAAAGCGGGCTCCATTCTGCATCCGGCGAATGGGGCTGGAGTGGCTCTGGCGAGTGTTGAGTGAACCAGGGCGAATCCGCCGGATTGTTCCTTCCTTCTTTCGTTTCGGAGTGCTCCTTTTACGGGAGCGAATGCGACGGATGGTATAATGGAAAACGTGAAGCCGTTTCTCGAGTTCAGGAATGTATCAAAAATCTATCCCACCGGGGTGAGGGCTCTGGAAGGGGTGAACCTTTCCTTCAGAGAAGGGGAGTTCGTGTTCCTCTTTGGGCCAACCGGGGCGGGGAAGACGACGCTTTTGAAGCTCATTAACCGGGAAGAGCGGCCCACGAAAGGGGAAGTGTGGCTTTCGGGTTGTCGGATCAGCCATCTGGAGGAACGGTATGTGCCGCTTCTGCGCCAGAACCTGGGGGTGATTTTTCAGGACCTGCGCCTGGTGCCGGAGTGGACGGTTTTTGAGAATCTCCTGGTTCCCCTGGAAGTGTTGCGGGTGAAACGGAGCAAGGCCTTCCAGATGGTGAAAGAGATGCTCCGGTTTTTGCAACTGGAGAAGAAGGGGTTGCACCGGGTGGAGTGGTTGTCAGGTGGCGAAAAACAGAAGTTGAGTGTGGGAAGGGCCCTGATTCATCGGCCGGAACTGGTTCTGGCGGATGAGCCCACCAAAAACCTGGATGAGGAATCGGCGCAGGCGGTGGTGGGGATTCTCTCTGAGTTTGCTCAGGAGACCAAAGCGACTGTCATTGTGGCCACCCATGACCAGGAGCTGCTGCGCATCTTTCCAGGGCGAGTGGTGACGTTAGAGAGGGGAAAAGTGAGGGCATCATGAAATTTTTCTTCCGCCGTCTATCCCGGAAGCCCTCTTTTTTTATTATGGGGTGCCTGAGTATCTTTTTTGCCCAGGTGATTCTCAATCTTTTTATCTTTGGGTATCTGGAACTGGACAAGATGAAGGAGATGTGGAAGGGAAGTTTCACCCTGCGGGCTTTTTTTGTGGTGGGTACCCCTCCGGAAAAAATCCAGGAGGTGCAGGAAAAAATCGCGGGCTGGGCTGCGGTGAAGCAGGTGGTGTTTGTGGATGCAGAAGAGGCCCGCAAGCGGTTTTTGGAGTACTTTGCGCTGAGTGAGGAAGATTTGCCCGGTGGGGAAAATCCTTTTCCGGCCTCTCTGGAAGTACTTCCAAAGAAACTCGAGGACCTGCCGAAACTGGCGGCGGAGATGAAAAGGATTCCAGTTTTTGATGAAGTGGTCTACGGAGGGAAAAATGTGGAAGAACTCCTCCGGTTTCACCGCTTCTTTGTGGGAGTGGGAGGGATAGTGGTTTTGGGCGTATTTGTTTTTGTACTCCTGGTGATCGGGAATATCGTCACCCTGAAAGTCCGTTTCCATCAAGAAGAGATTCGGGTTTTGCGCCTGATGGGGGCAACCAACCGACAGATCCGGGCCTCCTTCCTGGGAGAGGGAGTTCTGGAGGGGTTTTTGGGTGGTATGACCGCTTTTGTGGTGAGCAGTTTCTTTTTTCGGTTCTTTCTGGAATTTCTGGGAACTTCTTTTCCCACCTTTTTCTGGGTGCGGTTTGAGGATTTTTTCCTGCTCCTCTTTTTGATTAACGTGTTTCTGAGTGGTATCCTGAGTACGGTGGGCACCCTGGCGGCGGTAAACGGGGTACTGAGGGAGATGCCATGAGGCGAAAAATTCTGACTCTATTGGTATTTTTCTTTTGCTGTGTGCCGCTTCTTTTGGCTCAGGGGGAAGACCTGGAGAAGGAAATTTCTTCCCAGGAAAAGAGGCTTACAGAGCTCAAAAATGAACAGGCTCGGGTGGAACAGGAGTTGAATAAGGCGTTAAAGAACGAAAAAAATCTTCTGCGGGAGCTTGAAAAACTGGATGCTCAAATTGAGCGCCTGGAGGCCGATATTGCCCGCTCTCGAAAGCGGATTCTTGAACTCCAGGAAGAGCGAGTCCGGCTGGAAAAAGACGTGGAAGTGCTTTCCCAGAATATCGTGGCCAACGAGGCCAAGGTCCGGGAGGTACTTTCTCGGGTCTACCGCCAGGATTTTGGGATGAGTTTCTGGGAGTTTCTTTTAGAAAGTGCATCGCCTTCGGAATGGGAGGAGAAGTGGTATTTGCTTCGGAAATACCATCAGTTTGAAACCCGGACCATCACCACTCATGTGGAAGAGAAAAAATCCCTGAGTAAGAAGCTGGAAGAAATCAAGAACACCCTGCGTTTAGAGAGCACCCTAAAGGAAAAGCTCGCTCTTGAGAATGGGCGCCTTTCCCAGCTTAAAAAGGCCCGTCAGGAGATGCTCACCAAAGTCAATGCCGATAAACAGAGGTTTCAGGCCACCCGGCAGAAGCTGGCCCAGGCCCAGAAAGAAGTGGAAGGGATAATTGTGGCCCTGCAAAAGAAGCTGGCCGAGCGAAAAAATGTCCCCACCATTTCTACGGCCAAGCGGGGGAGGCTACTCTGGCCGGTTAAAGAGGGGAAAGTGATTCGCAGTTTTGGAGAGAGCAAGGACCCCCGTTATGGGGTAAACTTTTATAATCCGGGGATTGATATTTCTGCCCCTCTGGGGTCGCCGGTTCTGGCGGCGTCTTCCGGAGTGGTGATTCTGGCGCAGAGCGTCCGGGGGTATGGAAAAACCATCATCCTCGACCATGGACAGGATATCGTCACGGTATACGCCCATCTTCAGGAACTGAAGGTGGGTTCGGGCCAGGAAGTGAAGGAGGGACAGGTGATTGGTCTTGTGGGTGATACGGGCCTTGTGGATGGACCAACTCTCCATTTTGAAGTGCGGGTGGGGAAAAAGGCCAAAGAGGAAAATCCTTTGCAGTGGTTAGAGTAAAGAATAGAGGTGAACATGGTGCGGCAAAAAAGATGGTTCTTGCTCATTCTGGGTGTGGTGCTTCTGGGTGGTGGTCTTATCTGGGTTAGTGCCAGTCGAATTGCCTATGGTCTTCGGGAAGGGCTGGAGATTGACGAAAATACCTGGAAACCTTTCTTTGAGACCATTTCTCTGCTCAAGGAGAAGTTTATCAGTGATAAACCCCTTGAGGATAAGGCCCTCATGGAAGAGGCCATCCGGGGGGTGTTAAAGGCCCTGGATGACCCGTATGCCCGGTATCTTGACCCGGAGGATTTTGAAATTGAAACCAGTGACCGGGTGGAAGGGGAATTTTCAGGACTCGGACTTGTCATTGCCATCAAGGACGAGAAGTTGACCGTGGTTTCCCCCATTAAAGGGTCTCCGGCCGAGCGGGCCGGGATCAAAGCAGGGGATGTGATCACGGCCATCGACGGGGAGTCGACGGCGGGTATTTCTCTGGACCGGGCGGTAAAGAAAATGCGGGGAGAGAAGGGAACCAAAGTGGTGCTGGAAATCCAGCGAGAGGGGCAGGAACAGATCTTTACAGTGGAAATCGTCCGGGATATCATTTCCATCC
>JABUEZ010000221.1 GCA_013314795.1 Candidatus Profundicultor aquiphilus
TGGATTTCACTTCCACCACATAGGCTTTTTGCTCTTTTTCACTCAAAGCCAGGATGTCGATTTCCAGGCTCTTCCCTTCCCGGCGGACCAGTTTTTTGACGTCGATCACGTCTGGAAGAACACCAAAATAGCGCTCAAGCGCCCGGTCTATGGAGGGGGCAAAGATGTCCTCCACCAGGGTTCCCAATCTGTTGGCCAGGTTCCCCCACTGCCAGTTCAGGTTCTCGATGTTCTTCTTTGACCAGTCCTTGAATTCCCTCATTTCGTCTTTGAAGGCCAACATCTCATCTTTAAAAACCTTCATTTCGTCTTTGAAAACCCTCATTTCATCCTTGAAAGCCTTCATTTCATCTTTGAAAGCCAGCATCTCATCCTTGAAGACTTTCATTTCTTCTTTGAAAACCTTCATCTCTTCTTTGAATTCCTTCATCTCGTTTTTGAAATTCTGCAGCTCAATCTCGGTTTTCTGCTGGATATAGAGAAGGCGCATCAGCGCTTCTTCTAGACGGTCCACCCGTTCGGCGACCGAACTCATGCCCATCACCTCATCATTATTATAGCACGTTTTCCCGGGGCTAGAATCAAGGGCTAGGAAAGGCCCTGGGGCGAGAAAAACCCTTCCCTGCAAAAAAAGTATATTTTGCCTGGCCGTGGGTGTATAATGGCTCTCAAGGAGGTGGAAAAATTGAAAACCCGCTTGGTTTTGCTTACCTTGGCTTTGGTTCTTTTTCTTTTGGTGTGGGAGGCTTCTGCTTATGGCCCTCCGGAGTTTGACAGCACCTTCACTCAGGTGGTGAAGCTCAACGGACACGGGGAGATCATCCGCCAGGCGGTGGACATCCTTCGGGCCGACGGCCACGACGATATGGCCCGCTTTTTCAGCGGGTATTTCCCTCGCCTTTACTGGGGGGCCTACCAGGCCGACCAGGGGGGATCGTTTGAGTACCTGGGAGTCACCCTGGGGCGGAATTACTTTTCCCATTTCCATGAGGCCTCTACCGGAAAAGGGTTTTACCTCACCGGAATGTACAGCACCGTGCAGCAGATTTCCTTTGACTGGAAGGTTTCCACCATGCGGGGGCCACACGCTTCCGGGGCGGACATGGTGAACTACTACTATGCCCGGGCAGTGGAGGAGCTGCGGGGAGGGAGCATCGACTCGGCCATGGAATATCTGGGGTATGCCCTCCATGTGCTGGCGGATTTGACCGTGCCCCACCATGCCGGAAACATCGGGGCCCATCAGGACCGCCTGGGGGAAACGATAGGCGGGAAAAAGACCACCCACGGAGTGTACGAAGATGCCGTGGATAACTTTTTGACCCAGAATCAAATTGTTCACGCCTCCTCGGGAGGGATATATCACCTGGACTGGTTGCCCAGTGACTATGCGGTGTATGCCGCCTCGCAGTCGGCGCCTCATTTGGGAAGCGTGAAGTACCAGGGGGAGGCCAATCAGGCCTCGTTTCTGGCGGTCGCCAATGTCATGGTTCCTCTGGCAGAACGGCTCTCGGCGGGGTTATTGCGCCGCTTTTTCGAAAAGTGGAAGGATGAGGACTTCACCGTGGCGGTACTGCGCGTTGACCGGGTGAAGGCCCTGGGAACGGCACTGCAGCGCCTCGATGCTCCGGATCAGGCCGATTTCTACGTCAAAGTCCGCCTGGGGAACCGCCAGTTCCCGACTTCCTGTGTCATCGAAGGTGGGGATGAGGTGGAACCGAACGTGCTTTCAGAGTACAACTGGTTTTATCCCCTGTGGGTGGGGAACCGCACCAGTGTCGTTCCTGTGGAAATAAGCCTCTGGGACGACGACGGAGTGAGCGGTGACGACCACGCCGACATCGACCCGGGAGGGGGCGAAGACCTGGATTTGGAATGGAACCTTGGTAGTGGCAGCGTCACCGGCGATACGAGCGCTTCTTTTACCAAATCCCACGCCTTCACCGTGAGTGGCAAAAACACCCTGGGAACCAACCGGGCGGAAATCAAGTTCACCCTCTCGCGCTATCCGAGCTATCCCCCTGGCTCAGGTCCTGATATCACCGCCTTCCTCGCCCCCGCGATCTTGCGCGGCGCTGTCACCGATGACGCCGGTAATCCCCTTCCCGGGGTTACCTTGCGCCTCGTTGACACCGAATTTGAAACCGAGACCAGCCAGGACGGAACCTATCAGTTTCCCGACCTTACCTCCCTTTTCGCCGGGAGCTCCCGTTCCCGCTCGGTAAAACTCCAGGCCGAAAAGGATGGCTATAGCCCCAAGGAAGTTTCTGTAACCCTCAAACGGGGGGAAACGGTGGAGCGCCCCATTACCCTTACGGCGCTTCCTCAAACCCGCCTCAAAGTCATTTTGAAGGGGGAAAACGGAGAAAACATCTCCGGGGCAACTCTATCCCTCAAAGAACTCAACCTCCCCCTGGAAGAAGGGGAAACGGGACAGTATCTAGCTTCCTTCCAGCAACCTGAATCGACCAGGCAATATACCCTCGAAATTTCTGCCTCCGGCTATACCCCGGAGACCCGCACTGTAACCCTACGCCAGAATGTGCTCAACACCTTCTCCGTGGTTCTCGCTTCCACAACCGCTGGGGAGGAAGAAACCGAAGAGGGCGAAACCCAGGCCGAAGAAGGCGAAACCGGCCCCACCGTCCGGGGAACCCTTTTCCTTCTTTCCCCCTCTCAGTGCGATATCCGCGCTGCCGGTCCCATCTCCGGCTGGTGGTGGCTGCGGGGGGCATCGGACGTGGCTTCCTTCACCTTCACGCCCCCACGGGTGAGTGGAGTTTCCGCCGCGGCCCTCAATTTCGTATTTCTCGTCACCAACCGCCTAAACGGCGGAAGCGGTTTCACCACCCACCCCAGAGTGGAAATCCTCGACGGCCATGGGAATCTCCTTCGCACCTTTACCCTGAATCTTTTTAACCCCTTCCGCCCCCGCTGTGAAAGCGACACCCAGGGCGTGGGGTACGAGGTCCGGGGTTTCTACGAATCCCAGTTCCTTTCTGACCTCCTCCGCCAGGGCCGTCCCTTTACCGTGCGCTTGGCCTTCCCCTTCCCCGGAGGCATGCACCTCGCTGCCAACTGCAATTCGGTGGTTCTGGCCTACGTGGTGGGAGGGAAAACCGTGGAAGAAAAGCGCTAAAGAAAAAGCGGGGAAGGAACCCATCAATCCAATTCCTTCCCCGCTTTTATGGGTTCAGGAAAGCCCGCTACATCCCAAAAGAGTGATGATCTCCGAGGCCACTTCTTTTAAGCGATTCATGGCCACCCGGGAAATTTCCATGAGGAGGAAGTTTTCCGGATTCCCCAGAGAATAGGAGCGGAAGGTTTTGATGAACTCCGCCCGGATGATGGTGCTGAAGTTGATTTTGCGGATGCCAAGCTCAATGGCCTTTTTGATCTGCTCGTCGGGGATGCCGGTTCCCCCGTGGAGAACAATGGGAAAAGGACCGAGGAGATCCCGGGTCCTTTTGAGCCGTTTAAAATCGATGTGGGGTTCCTGGGTGTAGAAACCATGGGCGTTGCCGATGGCAATGGCCAGGGCATCCACCCCCGTTTCCCGGGCAAATTGGGCGGCACTATCGGGATCGGTGAGGAATTCTTCGGTCCCCTCTTGGCCCTCTTCGGCACCCTTGATCTGGCCCAGTTCCCCCTCCACCGAGACTCCCACGGCATGGGCCACCTCCACGATCTGGCGGGTGAGGCGGGTGTTTTCAGATAGGGGTAAATTCGAG
>JABUEZ010000222.1 GCA_013314795.1 Candidatus Profundicultor aquiphilus
ACATTCTCGAGAGCCAGATACGCATCCTCGTCACCCAGAAAAAGGAGAGATAAAATTTCTTCCTGCGAGAGCGGGGGTTCCGAGGTCATAGTAATGGTATAATCACTGAGGCTTCCTTCTGCGGAAAGGCGAATGCGATATCTTCCTACCTCCTTTTCCCCTTCCAGCGATAACTGAGGTTCCAGAGCCCCAAAATGGTTAAAGAATACATAACCAGTCAGAGGAAATTTTACGAAAACCAGATCATACGTTCCTTTTTCCACTTCCAACTTACCTTCCGCCAGGAGGTTGCTCCCTTTCCCTGTCACCCTCAACGCTCCTTTTAACTGGAGATCGATAAAGCGAGTTTTCACTTCCAGTATATCTGCAGTAGAGAGAATGAGTTCAACGGTAAGAGGAACAGATTGCTCCCATTGTTGTAATGTCTCGATGAAGACCTGAGAAGTCATACCCTTGGCCTCCCGTAAATCCATTAGCCCATTCTGAAGCACAAGCTCACCGCGTAATTTCAAGTCATCCCAGGTTCCATCAAGCTTCAAATTACCACTCCACATTCCTTTAAGAACCTTAGCGAGATCTGGAGAAAGCACCGTCCCCTCTATCCGGCCATGAAGATTCACATCCTTTGATGAAAGTACCCCATCGATGTCCACCATCGTTTCTCCCACTATACCCTTTGCCGAAAGGATGTGGAGCACTCCTTCGTCAAGTTTTGCCTGCACATTCGTGAACGAAGCATACTTTTGATTACCCCGGAGTATCTCCCCCTGAGTCACAGTGATCTTACCCTGTACCGAAGGGTCTTCAGTGGTACCAGTGATAACGATTTCTCCCTGCCCTTTCCCGCGGAAAACCCACCGACCGTCTTTGAAGGAAAATACCGTATCCATTTCCCCTTGCAATCGAAAATCAAGCGTCTTTTCTTTCACTCCCAGCTTCCCCTGCCCCTGAATGGCAAGATGTTTTTCGACATCCCGAAGAGTCAACCGATCAACCCTCAGTTCCTCCCCGTCATAAACGCCCGCCATCTCCCCTTCAAAATTCACATAACCGGGAAAGGCAAGAGAAAGATTCTCCGACATAAAATTCCACTGTTTTGTCTCGGGTTGGAGACGAAATACGAGATCCAAGATACCCTCACCACGATAACGACGGAGGAAATCAATTCCCAGCGAAGCAAGGCGAACTCCCCGTATCCTGATTTCACCAGCCCGAAAATAACGAGGGTCAAAATACTGGGCAAGTGTCATGCGTTCCGCATTGTTCCCCGGCAAAGGCAGAGTCCCCTCCATCCGAAGCGTGAGCTCTTCTCCCAGGGGTTTTTCCTGAATGGCAAACTTTTCACCCTCGGCCTCACAGGAAAAATCGACTTCCTGCCAGGGTCCACGGAAGGTAAATCTTAGGGAATGGAGTTCGCCACTCCATCCGAAGGGATTGACGGGAATTATGAGCCTGGATACCTCTCCGGCGAGATTAACCCTGCGGTACATCTCAACCTCTCCAGCAAGTTTTACCCATCCTTCCCCCCAGTCGCATAAAAACTCGTCCACGGTAAGCGTCCTGTCTTTTAGTGCCCCTCGCAAAGTAAAAGTTCCTTTTCTTTCCCCCACGGTCCAGGAAGAAGAAAGGGACAAATCAAGCGCCCAATCCTCTTTTGATCCGGCAATATGACCCTTACCCTGCACTAAACACCCGATATCCCAGCCTCCCCAGCGATAGGTAAAAGGGTAATCGGAAGCCTCAAGATCACCAACAAAATGCTCCCCCTCCATTTCCACATTTCCTTTAATCCAGCCACTCCCTCTTTGGAGAACAATTGCTTCTCCCGCAAGCTTTCCACCCCTATATGCAATCGTTCCACCAGTAATGTTACCCAAAACGATTTCTTTCCACCGCAACTCACCCTCAGTCAGCGCGATTTCCGCCACTTCCTTTCCTTTCCCTGCCTCTATATGCAAAGTTCCCGAAACGGTACCGGTAACCGGCAAAGATGCAAGACGCTCCAATTTCATTCCCCGAGCCGTCCCCTCCAGGAATAACTGTCCATCCCGAAAAGACCCCACCACGTTGACGCTTCCCCCAAAAATACTGCCACTTCCTGACAGCGTCGGCGCTTTATCAGGTGCTATCTCCACCTCCACTCGAGGAGTTTCAATCGAGAGGCGATCCAAAGTGAGAACATCACCTTGAAAGGAAAGCTTTCCTCCCCATCCTTCCTTGTTCCAGATTATCTTTCCCGTCAGGAGACCCTTTCCCTGGGGGAAGGAATTCCCTCCCAGAAGCTGAACTTCAAATCGTTGCAAAATGAAGTTGATCTCCTTTCCCAACCAGAGTCCTTTTACCTCACCCTTTCCCATCATCCCCGGGAACGACACGGCATCAAGCACCAGAGAAACTTCCCGCTCCTTCCCCCGCAGGGAAAATCGCCCCTGCGCCTTTATTCCCTCATTAGGCGATTGGACCTGAACCTCACCCACCCAATCCTGAGGAAAACTCAAACTTTCTCCTTGAATCAAGAGCGTAACACTCTGGTCCTTTTTCTCTCCACTCATCACACCCTGAACAGTTAAAGGAAAATGCTCCGTAACCTTTATGGACGTTGTTCCTTCAAATTTCCACCCTCCCAAATGCGCCGTTAACCCCAAAATCGTAATCAGGTTATCATGCCAGGAAAGTTGACCGTCCAGAACCACCGGTGCTTTCTCGTTCAGGCTCTCCACATGAACCAGGCCGTTTTCAAGGTCTAAACGCCCTTTCCAGCGGTTTTGATCTTTTGAAATCCCCACTTCCCAGGCTAACTCTTTCTTCTCCCAAAGAACTCCCTTCATTTCCAATGCTTCGTTCTTGATTTCCATTGTTAATCGATTCTGTAAACTCTCTAGATGAACTTCCAGAGGCTCGAGAGGCACATTTCCTTTCCACCACAACTTCCGCAGGACAACCTCAAAAGGAGGCCAGCGAGAAAAGGTAAACGAAGTGAGCCATTCCAAAGGATTACCAGATTTTGTAACCAGCTCTCCATCCTCAAGTTCAAGATGAATCTTCCCCCGCGATGCGTAACCATGCAAGGAAGAAACTGGATTCCAGCATATCCTTCCCCGGGAAGCCAACAGGGAGAAATCATTACTCTGAACCGAAATACCCTTTACCTCCAGCGAGAACGGAAAACGAAGCGCGACCTCTTTGACGGAAATCTCTACCGCCGTGAGCTTCTCGATTCTGTCGAAGAGTTTCTGGACAAGCATCATAAGTAACTTGTCCTTTTCCTGCCAGAGGAAAAGACCCAAAAGAAAAATCCCAAGGAGAAGAAAAACGATCCTGCCCTTTTGGCACCTCAATTAATCCACACCTTCGCGGAAAAATTGCCTTCCAGAACGACCGGGAGATAGATATTCTGAACAAAATAAGTTTTACGGTTTTCTGAAGAATCCATTTTGGCCATCACTTCCACTTTAATTCCGTTACGCTTGAACTCTTCAAATCGATTGTGGAGATACTCAGACAAGGTTGGGGGAAGCACACTGGAAGCCGAGGATGTTTCCTCAGTTACTCCCAGACCTTGCACCAGTACTTCTGCCTCCCCGGCGGCAAAATCAGCCGGTATGGTGAATGGAAAAGCAATAGCCCGTTCTCCCTGGCGATACAGGAAAAAGCTGATCCTTCCTTCGGCGGTTTCTTC
>JABUEZ010000223.1 GCA_013314795.1 Candidatus Profundicultor aquiphilus
CATGCGCCACAGACATCCAGGCAGAAAAAGCATACTGGCTGTCACCACAAAAAGAATCCATATGACCATTCTTTTTTTCATAATCCTTCCCTTCCTTTCCTGAACTTACGGTTAAGTGTACCATTTCTATCGCTAATTTGGCAAGGTTTTTCGAAGGGCAAAAGGGTGGTCGCGAAGACCACCCTTTTGCCTAAACCAGTGAAGCGACAAGATCGCCCACTTCCTGAGTCGATAGCCCCATCTTGCCAGCGCTCATGCTTTTGATTTTGCCGCTTTCTAAGGCCTTGATGACCGCGTTTTCCACCATCCGGGAAGCAGTTTCTTCGCCAATGGTTTCAAGAAGCATTCCCAAAGCGCAGATGGCAGCCAGAGGGTTGATGACGTTCATGCCGGTGTACTTGGGGGCAGAACCACCGATGGGTTCAAACATGGATACACCCTGAGGATTGATGTTTCCGCCAGCAGCGATACCCATACCTCCCTGAATCATGGCCCCAAGATCGGTGATGATGTCCCCAAACATGTTGTCGGTGACGATGACATCAAACCATTCTGGGTTCTTCACCATCCACATGGTGGTGGCATCCACATGGGCATAGTCGGTCTTAATATCGGGATATTCTTTAGCCACTTCCTGAAAGGTTCGTTCCCAGAGGTCAAAGGCAAAGGTGAGGACATTGGTTTTGCCACAGAGGGTAAGTTTTTTCTTTTTGTTACGTTTACGGGCGTATTCAAAGGCAAAGCGGATGCACCGTTCCACCCCTTTGCGGGTGTTGATGGATTCCTGGATGGCAACCTCGTCAGGGGTACCTTTGCGGAGGAACCCTCCGGCACCCACATATAAGCCTTCGGTGTTTTCGCGTACCACCACAAAATCGATATCTTCGGGGCCTTTATCTTTAATGGGGGTCCATACATTGGGGTAGAGTTTCACGGGTCGAAGGTTAATGTACTGGTCGAGACGAAAACGGATTTTGAGGAGAATCCCCTGTTCGAGGATTCCCGGTTTGACGTCTGGATGTCCGATGGCACCGAGGTACAGGGCATCGAGTTTTTTGAATTCTTCCAGAGCTGAATCGGGAAGGGTTTCCCCGGTTTTTTGGTAATATTCCCCTCCGAATGGATAAAGCACCGTTTCGTAGGAAAACTGTGCCTTTTTCGCCACGGCCTCGAGAACCTTGAGTCCTTCGCGGACCACCTCCGGTCCAGTGCCATCGCCGGGAATCACGCCAATTTTGTATGTTTTCATGTTCGTCCTCCCTTCTTTGTACTGTCGCTCTATAGTTTATCCAATTTTGGGAAAAAAGTATAATAAGTGGCAGAGAAAAAATGGGGAGGACGGATAGTGGATTTTTTCCACCTTCAACCGGAAGCACATGCGATTCTCACTCTTTCTGACCTCCTGCAAGAAGTTCAGGCCGTGGTCGAGGGGTGTTTCCCCTCTTCTTTCTGGGTAGTGGCCGAGATTGCTGACCTGCGCAAACGGGGCCATGTCTACCTGGAACTGGTGGAGAAAGAGGATGATACCGTTAAAGCGCAGATTCGGGGGATAATCTGGTCCACGTCGGCAAAGATTGTTGATATTTTTGAAGAAGAAGCCGGACAGCGTCTCAAGGCGGGGATGAAAATCCTTTTTCAGGGACGGTTGCGCTTTCATCCGGTATACGGCCTCAGCCTGGATATTCAGTGGATTGATCCCAATTATTCCCTAGGGGAAATGGCACGGAGACGTCGGGAGATTCTGCGGTGTCTGGCGAAGGAAGGCCTTTTAGAGCGGAATCGTCAGATCCCCTTTCCCCTTGTACCGCAGCGAATTGCCGTAGTATCCTCGGAGCACTCGGCAGGATTCGAGGATTTTCTGGTGCACCTTCAAGAAAATCCTTACGGGTTTCGGTTTACGGTGAAGCTTTTTCCGGCTTTCGTTCAGGGAGAAGAGGCAGAATTGTCTCTTCTTGGCGCTCTGGAAGCAGTTCGGGCGGAAGCGCGATGTTTTGATGTGGTGGTAATACTGCGAGGTGGGGGTTCCAGGGTGGATTTGAGTTGCTTTGATAGCTATGCTCTGGGGAGAGTGGTGGCGGAGTTTCCCCTGCCGGTGCTGACCGGCATTGGTCACCAAAAAGACGAAAGTGTGGTGGATTGTGTGGCGCACTACGCCCTGAAAACGCCTACTGCGGTGGCCAATTTCTTGGTGGATCGGGTCCGAGCTTTTGAGGAGAATCTCACCAAAGAAATATCTTCGCTGTGGGAAGCCGTTTGGGGAAATCTGGAAGGCCGTCAAATGGAACTTAATTACTGGATACAACGGTTTCGCAGTGATGCCTTTCTTCTTTTTCAGCGGGAGCGGGAAAGGATTCTTCGGCTGGAAGAACGCTTTAGTTTTCTCCTCCGAGCCTTTATTGAGAAAATGAGGATGGTTCAGGAAGATCTTGAACAATCGCTCCGCCGGGAGACTTTAAGGCGGCTTGAGGAAGAAAAACGCTTCCTCGAGAAAGAAGAAAAAGCGCTGGCCTTGCTTCATCCCCTCAGTGTCCTTCGCCGGGGGTACACCCTGACTTTCTCGGAGGGGAAAATAATCAAAAGTATTCAGGATTGCTCGGTGGGGCAAGAACTATGCACTCAGATGTTTGATGGTCGAGTTGTGAGTGAGGTGAAAGGAAAGAATGAAAAAGCCGACGGAACTCTCGTATGAAAAAGCATTTCAGGAACTGAAGACTATTGTGGAGGAGCTTGAAAAAGGGGAGGTGAATGTTGATTTTCTGGTAGAAAAGGTAAAGCGGGCCACTCTCCTCTCCCGATTTTTGTGGGAACGCCTGCGGAAAACCGAGGAAGAAATACAGGCCATTTTTGCAGAAAGTGAAAAAGAAGGATTGAGGCAGTAAAATTTTTTGGAGTGAGGAGATTAAATGTTGTACCATGGCATGGAGGATGTGTGTGCTTCTGTTATAATGAAGGTCAGGGAAGGAAATTTATCGAGAAGGAGGAGAAATGGATGAAAAAGTTTTTTGCAGTTTTTTGGGCCGTAACAGTTATTTTGGGGAGTCTTTTAGCGGGACAGGTATGGGCGGAGGAGCCAATTCGTATTGGACTGCAGGCGCCGATTACCGGGAGTTTTGCCATTGAGGGGCAGATGGCCAAGCAGTGTGTGGAGCTTGCGGCAGAACTCCTCAACCAGGAGGGGGGAATCAACGGTCGGCCGATTGAAATCGTTATAGCTGACGATGCTTCCAACCCCCGCGATAGCGCTCTGGCTGCGCAGCGTCTGATTTCGCAGAAAGTGGTGGCGGCCATTGCCAGCTACGGTTCATCGGTGACCGAGCCGGCAGCGGATCTTTATGACCGCAACAAGGTGATTTCCATTGCCTATGGGGCAACGGCGGTCAGACTCACCATGGACAAGGAACGTCCTTACTTTTTCCGAACCTGTGGTCGGGATGACTCTCAGGGAGCTTTTTTTGCCAAGTTTGCCGTGGAAACCATGGGCTGGAAACGGATTGCCATCATGCACGATAACCAGACTTATGGAAAAGGGGTGGCGGAGGAGACCCGAAAGTATCTCGAACCATATATCAAAGAAGGAAAGGCAGAGATTGTGTACTACGACGCCATTACCCCCGGGGAGCAGGATTATAGCGCGGCGTAGACCAAACTTCGGGAAAGTAACCCGGATGTCTGGTAT
>JABUEZ010000224.1 GCA_013314795.1 Candidatus Profundicultor aquiphilus
TATGGTGCCCCATCCATGGCGTAGGTGAAGTCTGCCGGGAAAAAGAGGCTGGCCCACACCACCGGCTTTTTCCGTCCATAGAGGGTGAGGATGTTTTCCAGGGTGGTCTGATACGAAAACTGGGCCAAGGTCGGGGTGGGGTTTTTCCACCGCAGCCACCATAGATAGGGTTTGAGAAGCCCGAAAAGGGTGGGTCGCTCCAGGAGAAAACCCACACTGCGGAGAAGAAGCTCTGTACCTCTACGCACCGCCGGTCACTTCCAGGAAGGCCTCCAGGCGCGTGGCCCACTGGGGAATGTTGGGAGTTAGCTCATACTCCAAAGGAAGGAGGGGAAGCGCCAGGTATCGGCGGATATGGGCCAGGTCATAGAGGGCAAAGTCACAGAATTTGGGATAGAGATAGAGGATTCCCCGCACCTTGAGACTGGCCACGAGTTCTCTCAGGGTCTTAAGACGCATTCCCCATTCCCGGGGACAGGGGAATTTGTAAGCGAGATACATCCGGGCCAGATCCAGAAACGGATCCCCGGATGGGGTGAGGTCGCCTTTGAAGGGTACCACCACAAAACGCCGCGCCCCCAGCGGGGTTTCTTCCACAAAGGGGATGTTTCGTTCGGTAAGGAGGGTGGCGAGCTCCTCCACGAAGAGGTGGGAACCGGAGAGGAGAAAGGGTCTTTCGATTTTTTGAGGGGAAACCGTTTTTCCCATTTCATGCCCAAAAAGAGTTCTTCCGGGGAGGTTTCCCTCAAAGAAGAGTTCTCCCAGGCGTTTTCTCTCGGTGAAGGCTTGAGGGAGAAGGGCATCCAGGCGCATTTCCACTTCCAGGGGATGTAGACCCTGCCGTAGAGCGAGAGAGTGAGCTAACTTCTCCAGTTCCTGAGAGAATTTCTGGATCTGCAGGGGTGAATCACCGAAGGGGACCTCGAAAGAGAGGATCTCTTTCTGAGGGAAAAAGTTCCTGACGGTTTCCCAGGTTCTTCGGGAGGCATCGCAGGAAAGGGCAAAGAGCGTAAGATCAAAGTCCCCCGAGCGGATCTCCTCTCCCACCATCTTGGCCAGAGGACAGAAGGGAACGGGGAAAAGCGCTTCCACTTCTGGGGAGGGTTTTCGGGAAGGAGAAAGAAAAATTCCCTCCAGACCACAGGCTGAAAGGAGTTCCCCGGGAACGTAGCTACAGAAGTAACCGACCCGTGTCATTCTAAAAGAGCCACCGCCAGAGAAAGGCAAGGAGATAGAACGCCAGGAAGAGCGGCAAAAAGAGAAGCGAAAGCCGCAAAAGCAGGAAGAGCCCCACCACCACCGCTATCCCCAGAAGAAAGATGAAAAGAAACGGCAAGATGAAGGAGAAAAGAAAAAGGGCCAGAATGACAAGAGCAAGAATGATAGAACCGAGAATCCTCATGTTTCCTCTCCTTTCCCCAGGCGAAGCCTGCGGATGGTTCGAATGAGTTCCCGGGTGGCGCGGTCCTCGGCCTGTTTTTCGGTCAAAATTTCCTGCGCGGAAATTTTCCGACCAAAGAAGGCTTCGTTGGCCTTTTTGTTGTCTCTAATCCGGGCACCTTCAATGGATATCCCGGCGAAAAACCCCCGGGCAATGGCATAGGCATAAATGGACGAGGAAAGCTCCGTGTCCACTCCGGCCGAAAATCCCCGCCCCAAGGGGCCGGCGGCAATGGAGATATTCCCTCCCAGGGTGAAGCCATCTTTATAAAAGGCTTCGATTCCCTGACGATTCATGAGAAGAAGCACGAGGCCCTGCACCTGGACCCCAATTTGTGGTCCCACGCTCAGGCCCTCGATTTTAAAGAAGGCCGGTCCAAAAAATCGTCCTTTTTCGTCTTCCCGCAGAACCAGCCCCTCTCCGAAATACCCTCCCACGAAAAGGCCCACTCGCTTCACTTCGGGGAAAATGGCCACCCCTTCGGCCCGCCGAAGAAGGGAAGTAAAAAGCGAACGGTCCACCGATTCTTCCAGTTCCTCCAAGAGTTCCCGGGACTGGGTAATCAGGCTTTCTCTGGCTTCTAAAGGGAGAGAAAGCGCGAAACAGAGCGCCAGCGCTATCGCCAGAACTTTCATTCCGTCACTTCAACCTCTTTTCCGCTTGAGGCGATCAGGTATTTCATCACTTTTCCGGTAACGGTCTGGGGCAACTCGGCTACGATTTCCACCAGGCGTGGTACCTTGTAGGGAGGCAATTTCTTTTTGCAGAATTTGACGATTTCCACCGGATCAAGAGTCACCCCCTCCTGCGGCACCACATAGGCTTTTACCATTTCTCCCCGCAAAGCCCGCTTTTCACCTACCACCGCCGCTTTGGCCACACCTTCCATTTCAAGAAGCGTGGCTTCCACTTCCTGGGGATAGACGTTGAAACCGGAAACGATGATGAGTTCTTTCTTCCGCCCTTCGATGAAGAGAATCCCTCGTTCGTCTAACCGCCCTAAGTCTCCGGTGTAAAACCACCCTTTCTTAAAGCTTTTGGCGTTTTCCGCGGGGTTGCGGAAGTACCCCGGGGAAATGGGGTCACCGGAGAGGATGATTTCTCCCACCTCGTTGGGGGGGAGATCGTTTCCGTTTTCGTCCACAATGCGCAAATCGATGGCCTCAATCACCGGGCCGGCCGACCCCGGGACACGCACTTCCGGTGAGGGATTCACCGATACCACCGGGGATGCTTCGGTGATGCCGTACCCTTCGATGATTCGAAGACCAAAGGCTTTTTCGAAGTTCTCCCGCACCGTATGGGGGAGCGCATCCCCGCCGCAGATGAGAAGCCGCAGGGGCCGAAGGTCAAACTCCACTTTCCCCCGCGCTCCGGCAAGAATGGAGAAAAGCGCCGGAACCCCCAGAAAAACCGTAGACCGGTACCGCTTCAGCGACTCCACAAAGGCATTCAACGGGTGAAGCGACGGCACGATGGTAAGGGTCATCCCCTTGGCCAGGGGCAAAAGGTAGGCAATGGAAAACCCGAACACATGGAACATGGGGAGCACCCCTAACATCCGGTCTTCGGGGGAGATGTCCACCAGGTTGAAACAACTGTCGATGTCGGAAAGCAGGTTCCAGTGGGTGAGCATAACCAGTTTGGGTAGTCCCGTGGTTCCCGAGGTGGCAAAAAGGCAGGCCACCGGACTTTCAAACTCCGGAAAGGCTACCTTGGGGGGGTTCAACGTATCCGGGTAGGTAATCTCGCCGTTTTCGGTCATCATTCCCTGGGGGATACCGGAAATCTCCCCAAAGGAAGGGTCCGAAAGGAGGCACTGGGCATCCGCTCCCAGGAAAATCTTCGCGACCAGCTCTCTGGGGTATCTCGGTGAAAGGGGCAATGGCACCACCCCGGTGAAAAAGGAAGCCAGGAAAAAGCGCAAAGCCGGGTACCCATTGGGCAGAACGGTCACCACCCGCATTCCGGCCTTTAATCCCGCCTTTTCCATTTTCTGGGCTTCTTTTTCGATCTCTTTGAGTAAATCCACGTAAGTGATGGTCCAGCTTCCCTGTGATACGGCAATTTTATCCCCATATTCACGGCTTATGGTTTGTACTCGTTCCGAGATGGTTTCTTTCATCCTATCGCCTCCCCCAAGAATCTACCCCCATTGTAGCACAAAAAAGTTGGGGAGTAGAAAGTCAAGAGGCTTCCCCAG
>JABUEZ010000225.1 GCA_013314795.1 Candidatus Profundicultor aquiphilus
CCGGCACCATTGGCTCCCAGAACGGCTACGATATCCCCCTTCTTGAGTTCGATTGTAACTCCTCGGAGCGCATCCACAGCCCCATATGCCACCCACAGATCCTGGACACAGAGAAGCGCTCCCATATTATTCGTCTTCCTTTCCCAGGTACGCTTCGATAACCATGGGATGGTTATAAATATCCTGGGGCAAACCTTCGGCAATTTTACTTCCCATATCCATCACGCTCACCCAGTCGGAGATACCCATTACCACGTTCATATCGTGTTCGATGAGGAGAATGGTCAACCCCCCATCAACTAGACCCCGCAGAAGTTCCATCAATTCCTCTGATTCTTTGTCATTGAGACCCGACGACGGTTCGTCGAGAATGAGGAGTTTCGGGCCTGTAGCCAGAGCTCTGGCTATCTCAAGATAACGCTGTTTTCCATAGGGGAGATTCCTCGCCAGTTCATTGCGGTACTCCCAGAGACCCACCTGATGGAGCCAGAATGAAGCAACCTCCACAAATTCCCGTTCCTCCCGAATCTGTGAGGGGGTGCGCAACACCGAAGCCCAAACCCCTGCTTTGCCATGGCAGTGCGGACCAGCCATGACATTCTCAATGCAGGTCAAGGCCGGGAAAAGACGGATATTCTGAAAGGTGCGGGCGATACCCCGGGAAACAATCTGATGGGGTTTAAGGCCGGTAATATCTTCCCCATGGAAGATCACCCGACCACCGTCCGGACGGTAGATTCCAGTAATGACGTTAAAAAGGGTGGTCTTCCCCGCCCCGTTTGGGCCAATGAGGCTGGTGATTTTCCCCGGACACACCTTGAGGTCATAATTATTCACGGCTACCAGCCCTCCAAATCGCAGGGTAACCTCACGAGTTTCCAGAAGACAATCGCTCTGAGGATTTCCGGCCAATTGGGATGTCACACGGTTCTGAATGAGGAGTTGACCACCTTGGATGAGTGCTTCATCGCTTTCGGGAAGCCCTCGAATACCAAGACCCTGAAGGCCAAGTCCCTCACGCTTACGGGGAAGAAGACCACCAGGACGGAAAATCATCATCACCATGAGCGCCAGTCCAAAGAAAAGGAGCCGAAAGTGAGCAAACTGGCGAAAAATTTCTGGAAAAACCACCACCGCTGCCGCACCAAGAAGGGTTCCGGGAATGGAACCGAGTCCCCCCAGAAGAACGATGCAGAAAAGAAGGGCCGATTCCATAAAAAGAAAGCTCTGCGGTGAAACCACCATCATTTTGGAAGCGTAGACACTCCCGGTGAGTCCCGCCAGGGCTGCCCCCAGGGTAAAAGCAAGAAGCTTATAATACCGGACATCCATACCGTTCGTTTCGGCGGCAATTTCGTCTTCCCGAATGTAATTCCAGGCCCGACCTACCCGAGACCGCTGCAGGCGCAACAACCCCCCAATGACCAAAACCACAATAATCCAGATAAAATAATAAAAATGAGCAGGAGTGGTGACCACCCAGGAACCGATAGCGGGTGCTCCAACTCCGGTAATCCCGTTGGGGCCATTAGTAAGTCCCCAAGGGTTATTGACAATCCCAATACGGACAATTTCACCGATTCCGATGGTGACGATGCACAGATAGTCTCCCCGCAGATGAATCACCGGCGACATCACCAGATACGCAAATCCTGCCGCCGAAAGGGCACTCAGGGGTAAAAGCCAGAGCACCGGAACGTTGAACATAGTATTGAGGATGGCCGTGGTGTAGGCACCAATGGCGTAGAACGCTGCGTGCCCCAGATCAAAAAGCCCCACCTCTCCCAGAACCACGTTGAGACTTAATCCCAAAAGACCATAAATGCCCACAAAAAATCCCACATCAATCCAGTAATTATTGATAAAGGGGAAAATCGGAAAGAGGAAAATGCATACGCCCACAAGAAACACCATCAAAAAGGGAGAAACGTTCTTCTTTACCTGGCGAGGTAACAACACAGAATTATTTCGACCCGACGTAAGACGCTGGCGAACTATGTCCACAACATTCATTACCGCTACACCTTTTCAGCCACTTTTTCCCCAATAAGTCCGGTGGGGCGGAAAATAAGAACCAGGATCAGGATTAAAAACGTGAACCCGTCTTTCCAGGCACCGCCTCCTGGAACATACCCGGCAAGCATCGTTTCCATAATGCCCAGGAGAATTCCCCCCAGCATGGCACCGGGAATGTTGCCAATGCCCCCAAGAATCGTAGCGGTGAATGCCTTTAACCCGTAATTCCAGCCCATACTGAACTGAATGGAGCGGTAATACATCCCGTTCATCACTCCGGCCATTCCCCCCAGAGCCGGCCCCAGCGTGAACACAAAGAGAATCACTTTCCGGATATCGACCCCCAAAAGTGTGGCCGTTTCCCGGTCAAGCGCCGAAGCCCTCACCGCCGCCCCAAAAGGGGTTTTCTCCACCACATAATAGATAACACCCATGACCAGAAGTGAAAGAAGTAAAATCAGGATTTTCAAAAAGGGTATGAATATCCCCAGAAAATGAAAGGAAGCCGTGGGAATGAGTTTACTCGGATAGACCTGGAAACGCGGACCCCACAGAGCCATAATGCCATTCTGGATGAAAATGGACATCCCCAGTGCGGAAACCACAAGCGGTAGCCGTCCTGCCGGATAGACCGGTCGATACGCCACTCGTTCCACCATAATTCCGGCCACTGCATTAGCACAGAAAACAAACGCCATGGCCAGAGCCATTCCCCACCACAGACCCACCGACTGGGTAATCCAGCTTGCGCCCCATACGAGAAATGTGTACCCCAGATAACTCCCCAGGGTAAAGAGATCTCCATGGGCAAAGTTGATGAGTTTCATCACCCCGTACACCATGGAGTACCCCAGAGCCACCAGGGCGTAAAACGACCCCACCGTTAACCCGTTAATGAGTTGCTCCAGAAAAACTTTCACAACGACCGCCCTCTCTGTGTACCCTGTAAAAAAGGCCGAACGCTAAAAGCGTTCGGCCACCAAATCTCAGGGCTGGAAGAGTTCCAGTTGTCCCTTTTCGTTATACCGATACATGGCATAAGGGATATCTTTGCGATCGCCGCGTTCAGTAAAGTAAATCGGGCCGGTGATGCCCTCGGCGTTTTGCATGGTTCGCATCTCCCGAGCCAGAACATCCGGATCTGTGGAGCCGGTGTTCTTAATGGCCTGAGCAATGGCGAATAGGGCGTCAGCCGCGTAAATCGGCCAGGGAGAAGAAGGAATTTCACCAAACTTTGCCCGATAGGCCTCAAAGAAAGCCCGGGATTTGGGCGTATCAAGGTCCTGGGGGAGGGGTTCCTGGGTCATTAAAGTCCCCACCACGTACTCAAGACCGGCAATTTTCACAAAGTCATCGTTGGGTACAGCATTGCTCCCCACAAAGGGAATGGTAATCCCCAGTTCCCTTCCCTGACGAACCAGGAGTCCAGCTTCAGGATAATAGGCCGTATAATACCAGACATCCGGGTTACTTTCCCGAAGTTTGGTCAACGCCGCGCTATAATCCTGCTCCCCGGGGGTAATGGCGTCGTAGTACACAATCTCTGCCTTTCCTTCTTTGATATATGGTTCGAGATACTTTCGGGTCTCCTCCGCCACCCCTTTTCCATAAGTCT
>JABUEZ010000226.1 GCA_013314795.1 Candidatus Profundicultor aquiphilus
GCTCTCGGGGGGAAGGGTGTGGTGAGTGTGGCCTCACACCTTGTGGGCAAGGAAATTCGGAAGATGATTCACGCCTTTTTTGCCGGAAGAACCGAGGAAGCCCTGCAGATTCACCTGAAACTCTATCCTCTGTTTAAGGCTATTTTTCTCTCCACAAATCCTATCCCTATTAAGGCCGCGCTCAATATGCTGGGATGGCAGGTCGGATTACCTCGCCCACCACTTTGTGCCTTAGAAGCAGAAAAAACTGAAAAATTGAAATGTCTTCTTGAAGCATTTTCCCTCCTTGCGAAATCGTAGCGATTCTTTTATAATGTCCAAAATCTGGCCGTCTTCCAAAGGAGGAGTTTGTGGTGGTCAAGATTGTGGATACGACCCTTCGGGATGCACATCAGTCGCTCGTTGCCACCCGGATGCGTACAGAGGATATGCTTCCTATCCTGGAAACACTCGATTCTTTGGGTTTTTATTCTTTGGAATGCTGGGGTGGTGCGACTTTTGATGCATCGTTACGATTCCTGGCCGAAGATCCCTGGGAGCGATTGCGGAAGATTCGGGATAGAGTTACCAAAACGCCGTTACAAATGCTTTTGCGAGGGCAGAACCTTCTCGGTTATCGACACTACAGTGATGATATTGTCAAAAAATTTGTTCCACTCTGTGTAAAAAATGGCATTCAAATTATTCGTGTCTTTGATGCACTCAATGACATTCGGAACATGGAACTCTCCATCAAACTCGCCAAAGATGTGGGAGCCATCGTGCAGGGGGCGATCTCCTACACCGTCAGCCCGGTACATACTGTTGAAGCATTTGTAGAATTGGCACAGCAACTAAAAGAATTAGGGTGTGATGTAATTTGTATCAAGGACATGTCCGGGATTATTTCTCCAAAGGCAGCCTATGAGCTGGTCCGTGCACTTAAGAAAGGAGTAGGTCTTCCGGTTGATCTTCACACCCATTCCACAAGCGGCATGGCAATGGTTAGTTGTTATGCAGCGTGCCAGGCTGGGGTGGATATCATTGACTGTGCCTTTTCGCCCTTTGCTGGAGGAACCTCGCAGCCACCGGTTGAATCAATGGTTGCCTGTTTACAAGAGACTCCTTACAGTACTGGATTATCACTGGAAAAACTGGTCGAGGTGGGGACGTACTGGCTGAAGGTTCGAGAAAAGTACGAGGCTCTCTTCAGCCCTGTTGCGGAGCGCTCTGATGTGAGTGTTCTGATTCACCAGATTCCAGGTGGTATGATTTCTAATCTTTACACGCAGTTGAAAGAACAGAAGGCAGTGGCCAAATACCGTGAGGTTCTGGCAGAGGTGCCCCGGGTACGGGAAGATCTGGGTTACCCACCTTTAGTTACGCCCACCAGCCAGATTGTCGGTACTCAGGCGGTGCTCAATGTCCTTCTGGGGGAACGATATAAAAAGGTTACCGAAGAAGTGAAACGCTATTGTCTGGGTTATTATGGAAAACCTCCGGCACCGATTAAAGAAGAGGTGCTTCGCAAAGTCATTGGAGATGAACAGCCAATTTCGGTTCGCCCCGCGGATCTCTTAGAGCCAGAATGGGACAAAGTGCTCAGAGAAGTAAAAGAATTAGGATTACCGGTCAAAAACGAGGAAGATATTCTTACCTATGCCCTGTATCCGCAGGTGGCGGTGAAATTCTTCCGTGGGGAACTTTCTTGTGAGGAGCTCTGTCCACCAAAACAAGCAGAAGCTACAGGGGTTACAGAGCGTAAGCGCGAAATTCCTCAGGAATTCATTGTGGCTGTTGATGAAGAAGAATTCCGGGTGCGTGTACGACCTGTTTTTTCTATTGCTTCTGTTGTTGAAGGACGAACTACACCGCTGAAGGGAAAGGAAATCCCCAAAGGAGCGATTATCTCTCCTATGCAGGGAATGATTGTTGCTCTCAAAAAGCGGAAGGGTGATGAAGTCAAGAAGGGTGAAGTGGTCGCCATTCTGGAAGCAATGAAAATGCAGACCGAAGTCCACGCCGAAATTGAGGGTACTGTCCAGGAAATTTATGCGTACGAGACGGAGATCGTGGATGCTGGCGATGTCATTATGGTGGTGGAGTGAGAACCATGTTTCATAAAGTTCTGGTTGCTAATCGTTCAGAAATTGCGGTACGGGTCATGCGGGCCCTGCGCGAATTGGGGATTCGGTCAGTGGCGATTTATTCTGACGTCGATGCCAACGCGATTCACACTCATTACGCTGACGAAGCCTATCCCCTTTCTGGCAATCACCCCAAGGAGACCTACCTCAATATTAAGAAGATTATCGACATTGCCAAAAACGCCAATGTAGAAGCTATTCATCCCGGGTATGGGTTTTTAGCGGAAAACCCCTCTTTTGCCTATGCTTGCGAGAAGGAGGGAATTGTCTTTATTGGTCCTTCCAGTCGGGCAATTGAACTCATGGGGAACAAAGTGGTGGCTCGCCAGACCATGAAGAGAGCTGGAGTTCCGGTTGTTCCGGGTAGTGACGGCGAAGTGAAAACACTCGAAGAAGCAAAAGCGATCGCCAGCGAGATTGGCTATCCGGTGCTTATCAAGGCATCGGCTGGTGGCGGTGGCATCGGAATGCAGGTTGTACAGAAGCCAGAAGACTTAGAGCGGGCCATGGAGCATACCGTAGCTACGGCCCTTTCAGCGTTTGGAGATGCTGGCGTTTTTATTGAAAAATACGTTACCAATCCGCGTCATATTGAATTTCAGATTCTTGCTGATCATTTTGGAAATGTGATTCATCTGGGAGAACGAGAATGCACTATTCAGCGTCGACACCAGAAAATTCTCGAAGAATCTCCGTCCCCAGTGATGACTCCAGAATTGCGCCGTCAGATGGGTGAGGTGGCCATTCGGGCTGCCCAGGCAATCCAGTATGTCAATGCCGGAACAATTGAGTTCATTTATAGTGATGGAAATTTTTATTTTATTGAAATGAATACCCGTATCCAGGTGGAGCATCCAGTTACGGAAATGGTTACAGGCATTGATCTTGTGAAGGAACAGATTCGAATTGCCGCTGGAGAACCCCTTTCGGTACGCCAGGAAGAAGTTAGAATGTATGGTCACGCCATCGAGTGTCGTATTAATGCAGAAGACCCACTCAACAATTTTGCGCCATCACCGGGAAAACTTTTAGGCTATCGTTCTCCAGGGGGAGTGGGGGTACGGGTTGACTCGGGTGTTTTTACCTCGTATGCCATCCCTCCTTTTTATGACCCCATGATTTCAAAACTCGTGGTCTGGGGACGGAATCGGGAGGAGGCTATTCGGCGAATGCAGCGGGCTTTATACGAATATATTATTGTGGGACCAAACACCAATATTCCTTTTCTCAAAGCGGTGCTTGCAAATGAGCGTTTTCAGAGGGGAGAATTCACTACCCATTTTGTGCGGGAAGAAAGTACTCTTTTGCGGGAAACAGCCCGTATTTTGCTTGAAGAACATCCATTACAGGAGAAGCTCCAGAGAATTTTCCGGGTGGACAAAAAGATGGCCGCCGCTGCCGCTGCGGCACAAGCATTTCTCCACCACTATGAGAATCTTTCTCAGGGAGAATAGTTGAAGAATACTCTTGTCAGTAGGTTCTTTTTCGGGTACA
>JABUEZ010000227.1 GCA_013314795.1 Candidatus Profundicultor aquiphilus
GGGTGGAGCAGATTGCCACCTTTGTTATTGCCCTGATTCTGTTTCTGGTGGTCTACGACCTGGGGCGGGACTCTCTGGGACGGATTCTGCGGCCGGTGGCGGTGGAGTCGAACCTGTGGGCGGTGGTGTTCATGGGATTTTCCGCCCTTTTTAAGGAGTGGATGGCCAGGTTCTCGATTTTTCTGGGGAAAAAGATCGATTCTCAGGCCCTCATTGCGGATGCCTGGCACCACCGCAGTGATGCCATTGCCTCGCTATTGGTGGGGGCGGGCCTGGTGCTGGTCCGCTTTGGGGTCTATACTCTCGATGGGTATCTGGGCCTTTTTGTGGTGGCGCTTCTGGCCTGGGTGGGAGTGGAACTCGTCCGGGACTCGGTGAGTTTCCTCATCGGGCAGGCCCCCAGTAAGGAATTCATGGAGGAACTGCGCACGGTGGTGCTGTCGGTGCCGGGGGTGCTCAATTTCCATGATACCCTGGTGCACGATTACCAGAACCGGAAGGTGATTTCCCTCCACATCGAGGTCAAGGAGGATTTAACTGCCCGGGAAGCCCACGAGATCGCCCCCCGGGTGCAGGACCGGTTAAAGGCCAAACTGGGTGATTCGCAGGTTTCCGTCCATGTTGACCCCCGGGGCGAGCGGGAAGATTAGGGCCATTTGCCTTTTTGTTCGGGAGAACGTATAATATTCATAGCGCGCCTGTAGCTCAACTGGACAGAGCGGCGGACTTCGGATCCGTAGGTTGGGGGTTCGACTCCCTTCAGGCGCGCCAGTGTTTGGTTCCTCACCGAAATTCCTCTGATCTTGCTTCGGGAAAGGTTACCGCTTCTACCTGATTTTTGCCTTTTTGGTGGTTTTGCCCCGGTGGTGGACTCTACCCCGCGGTGAAGCCGGAGTTTTGGAGTTTGAGCCGGGGGCCGAAGAATTCCCGGGGATTGTCCCAGAGAATTTGTTTTCCGATGGTTTGGGCATCGTTTTTGGAGAGGTATCCTTTCTCGACCATCCCGCCCAGGGTGCGGGCCAGGGAATCAAGGGAAAAAAGGAAAGCGCCGACCGACCCTTCCACATTCCAGGAATCCCCGCCCACCATGATGCGGGAACCGCCGGTGACTTCGAGCCACTCACTTAAGGCCAGGTCCGAAAAGGTGGGGGAGAGAAGGGGTAACCAGGTGAGGTCAAGATAAAGGTTGGGATAAAAATGGGCCATAGCCCCGGGTTCGCCCACCCAGGGGAATCCCCCGTGGAGGAGGGCAATTTTGAGGGAGTGGTAGCGCTCGAAAATCGGGCCAAGGCGGTAGGGGGCACCCCGGAAAGATTTCCCCGGCCCGGTGTGAATCTGGACGGGGAGGTTCGATCTTTCTGCTTTCTGCAGGAAATAGTGGAAGACAAAGTTCTGGAAGTCGAGGATTTCCTCGGGGGATTCTGTGCCGTCCTCTTTTTCCAGGGCTATCCGGGCCTTTTCCCGGGGGACTTCGGGGAAATCAAGGCCCCGGTCGTAGGCCGTGGCGCACTTGAGGGCCACGATACCGTGGGTGAGGCCTTCCTGAAAGCGTCGGTCGATGAGGGCCAGATATTCCTCCAGGGTGGTGATTTCTTTCCCTTTCTCTTCCCCGGGGGCGTAGGGGGTCTGATCGTCGTGATCGCGCGCTTGGGCCGAAAATCCGTACAGGTACGGGTCGATGCGCAGGACCGGGGCAAAGAAATCCCCCGGAAGGGTGTAGTCGTTCACCACCCAGTAGCGGTCGAGGACCACTTTCTCGATCCGTAGTCTCCCCTGTAACCATTCGGCCACAAGGTCTTTTTCGGCGTAGGCCTGGCGGATTTTTCCCGCAAGCACCCGCCGGTCCTCCTCCTTGAGGAGGTCTCCGGAGAACCCGTAGAGGAAGGAAAAGGCCCGCTCCAGGTACTTCCGAAAGGCGCTGGCCGGGATTTTGCGCATGGCCTGATACAGCGAATCCCTGTCCCAGGCAATCCGGTGCAGGTCCCTGGCCCCGAAAAGTATCCAGGGAAGGTAACTTTTACTGAGGATACTAAAAAGGATATCCGCACTGTCGGCGAAAGTTTCCTGGGGCAGAAGGTGCTCATGGGTGTCAATTTTGGGCGATTCCAGGAGTGTTTCCCAGATTTCCCGGGTTACGGTGTTTGCCCGCGACCAGGCCATAACGGTTCCTCCTTTTTATCCCCGGTAGCGTCCGGAGTGTTCCCCTATTCCCTGGCGCGCTTTCGCCAGGGCCAGCATGGGTTCCATGTCGTCAATCAAAGTACACGTGGCAGCCGTTGTCCACCGCTCCACCTGAATTGGTGTTCCCGAAGAAGAACTACCCGCCATCTCGGAGTGTTCATTTCCTTTCCCCCTCCTTCAATATTTTCCGAGATTGATATCTCTATGGTAGCACCAGGATGGACGGTGTCAAGATGGTATCACTCTACCCACCCACCGTCATCGGGGGGATGGCGGTCCTCTTTCCCCAACCCTCGCTCATGATTGGGTAAAGCGTTCGGTCCCCCGGATGGCGCAAACCCGTCTGTCGTTCCCGCAATCTGCCCACTCCGTCATCGCAAGACACGAAGTGACGAAGCGATCTTAAAATAATTGCTGGGATTGCTTCACCCAGCAAGAAGACGAGGTTCGCAATGACCCCCCCTACCGAGTCATCGCGAGGGTGGAAGCCCGAAGCGATCTCGTGTCCGAAACCTATCGGGCATTCAAAGGCATGGGAAGAGAAGGACACCTCGACCCCGGCTGAAACGCCTGCCAGGGTGGCGTTTTTGGGGAATGTGCCTGAATGGTGCAAATTTAGACGTTATTCCTGCACGTCTTAAGCAGGAATCCAAAGGCAGGAGCGGGAAAAGTCTATGGATCCCGGCTAAAAAGCATGCCGGGATGACGGTGTGGGGTATACCGGGGTGATGGTTTGCGGTATAAGCGTAGGTGCCGTCATGCCCGAAATCTTCTATCGGGCATCCAGGGGTATGAGAAAGGAAAAGCGTATAGATCCAGGCTAAAAAATCTGCCGGGATGACCCCTGATAAAAACACTCAGGGGCAGGCTCCATTTGTGTCGTTCCCGCAGGTTTTAAGCGGGAGTCTGGGTATAGACTCCATAGGCCATTTCCTGTTCTGTCATGCCCAAAAGCTTTTCTTGGGTATCCAGTGTTTGCCAAACCGTAGGTCCTTTACCCCTGCACGTGCCGCAGGTGGTTGAGGTAGCTTAAGACAAAAAGCACCTTACCGTGGATGCGGACTTCCTGGGCTTCCAGAATCCGGGGTTCGTAGCGGGTGTTCTTGGGCTGTAACACCACGGTGTTCCCACGAAAGAAAACCTGCTTTATGGTTAACCCTTCCTGGTCCACCTCGAGGACGGCAATGTCCCCGGAGTGGGCCTCGATATCCGGGGAGAAAAGCACCAGGGACCCGGGGATGATCCCGGCTTCAAGCATGGAATCACCTCGAGCCCGAATGAAGTACAGGCGCAGGCCCTCAGTGCCGGAGGCCATTTCCAGAAAGTCCCGGGGGATGGGTTGAAGCCTTTCGATAAAGTCTTCCAGGCGTTCAGTGGGAGTACCGCAGGGGATATCTCCAGAAAGAAGGGGCACCAGCACCATCTCCGGGGAGAC
>JABUEZ010000228.1 GCA_013314795.1 Candidatus Profundicultor aquiphilus
ATCTTTTTCTGCCTTCCCAAACGGTGACGATACTGGTAAGAGGTGCTGAGATAGTTAATCACCATAACCAGAATCAGCAAAAAGCCCCAGATGAATTCTTTAAAGAAATTGCTGGAGCGGAGCATATTGAATCCACTGGAAAGGAACTGTAGAGAGAGAATGGCCAGTATCAACCCTGAAACCGTGCCAAAGCCTCCACTGGGATTCACACCCCCCAGAATGGAAACCAGAACCGCCTGCAAAACATAGGAAGTACCGTAATCGGCTTTGGCGGAATTCGTACGGGCAATGACAATGATGCCAGCTAAACCTGCCAGAAACCCGGATATTAAATAGGTGCGCATCAGAACCAGGGTATTATTGATACCGGAAAAACGGGCTGCCGTGGCGTTAGTGCCCAACATGAAAACGTGAAGACCAAAAGCGGTCTTGTTGAGAATCACCGTAAAGATGGCAGCCACGATGACAAACAAAATAAGCGGTATCGGAAAAATCCATAACACCCCATTACCGATAAAGAGGAACTGTTCCGGGTATCCCAATACCGCATACCCCTTGGTGATCACAATGGCAATACCCATGTAAAGCTGCATGGTTCCAAGAGTTGCCAGAATCGGAGGAATTCCCACCTTGGATACCAGAAAACCGTTGAAAAGACCACAGAGCACACCAATTCCCAGAGCAATCAGGATGGCCCCCAAGATGGCTATCCCAACCGGGCCTTCCCCTCCGGCAGGCACCATGCTTATCATAAATTTGGCCGCCAGAATCCCGGCCAGGTTTGCCGTCCCCACCACCGAGAGGTCAATTCCTCCGGTTAACATGGTCAACATCATGGCAATCGACAGCACTCCAAGCTCGGGAAACTGATAGGACATCGAGCGAAAGTTGCGCAAAGTCAAAAACGTATGAGGACGCAATAAACCCATAATCAGGAACACCGCCACCGTGATTAATAACAACCGCCAGAGGTTACTGTCCATCCTGGCCGATAACGACTTTTGAGAACGAGTCAGTGAATTCGTCGCCATGGGTATCTTCTCCTTACCTTCATTCAATTTCCACAAGGCTCACCCGACCGGTGCGTTTACTCTGGAACGCCGTAATACTGGTTCCAATGATAATGATGATCCCGATGACCGCGCTCTGCCAGTAGGATGGAACGCCCATCATGATGAGGCTGTTGTTCATGATGACCACCAGAAACACCCCCAGGATGGACCCCAAAACCGTTCCATGTCCACCGGTAATGCGAGCACCACCGAGAACCACAGCGGCAATAACCGAGAGCTCTGTGCCAACCAGGTCAAACGGACTGGCTGTCCGGATTAACGAAGCATGAACAATACCGGCAATACCGGCCAGAAAACCCACGTAACAGTAGATAAAAAACTGGATGACGTTTACATTGAGACCGGCACGTTCAGCAGCGACCCGATCCCCGCCAAGGGCATAAATTCCTCGTCCCAGCATGGTATATTTCAGAATAAACCAGGTTATCGGGACCACAATCGCCAGCACAAAAATCGACACCGATAACCCGTTGGTTCCCCCAATCGCCGTGGTTACCGGAAAAAGCTCCATGCGGGAAAAGCGCACCATCCCCGGTGGCAAAACGCTAATGATTTTCGTCCCAATAAATGCCAGCATAAATCCACGGAACATATTGGATGTACCAAGCGTAACAATCAGCGTTGGAAGCTTAAACGAGGAAATAAGCAATGCGTTGATCATTCCAAGAAGAATCCCCAAAGCACCAGACATGGCAAAGGCAAGGAGAACCGAACCTTCAAACCCAATTCCCTTGAGATAACGGGTGGTCACATACATGCAAAAAGCCGCAATGGCAGTAAAGGAAATATCAATGCCCCCTGAAACGAGCACCATCAAAACCCCAATGCCAAAAATTCCCATTACCACACTGGAGCGCAACATGTCGTACAGGGTCGCCCGGGTAAAGAAATTGGGATTGATGGCACCAAAGACCAGCACAAGACCCAGAATAATAAAAGCCACAAACACTTCATGTTTTTCCAAAAGCTTGCTCATAGTGTCCTCATTCTCCTTTTGCCCGCAATCTCATTTTGAAGCTACTTTCTCTGGTTTTTGTGCAGTAACACCTGCTCCAATCATCTTGGTGGTTAACTCTTCTTCGGTAATCTGATCACCCAGGAATTCCTCTACAATTCTCCCCTTCTTCATCAAAAGGACGCGGTTACAGTTTTGAACGACCTCCGGTATATCGTCGGAAATAATAATGACACCCATACCCTGCTCCGCCAGTGAGCGGATGATTTTGTGAATTTCAGCCTTGGAACCGATATCAACACCCACAGTAGGACCGTTCAGGATCAAAAGCTTGGGCATGGTTGCCAGCCATTTTGCCAGCACTACCCGTTGCTGATTTCCTCCCGAAAGACTTCTTACCGGGAGTAACGGCGACGGTGTCACGATTTTAAGATTCCCAACCCAGCGTTCGATCTGTGCGTTTTTCTGCACCGGATCCACGAGCCCCATTTTTTTCAACAGACGGTAAACAACGCTGACCACGATGTTATTACCAATGGACTGAGGCAAAAACAAACCTTCAGTCAGGCGGTCTTCCGGAACATACCCAATGCCATACCGAACAGCGTCCTGAACACTGCGGATTCGAATCTTTTTCCCCTCTAAATAAATTTGTCCCCCGGTTGCGGGTTTCAGCCCAAACAGGGCCATGGCCAGTTCCGTGCGCCCTGAACCCAATAGACCAGTGATACCAACGATTTCCCCAGGATAAACCGCAAAGGAAACGTTGGCAAAGCTTCCCCGGCAACTTAGATTTTCAACACGCAACAATGGTTCTTTCCCATCCGGACTCCCCGTATACTGATAACGACTTTCTTCTATCTCCCGACCGGTCATGTAAAAAACCAGTTTATTGCGGTCGAAATTTGCTCGATCTCCGTCAGCAACATTTTCGCCGTTACGGAGAATAGTCACTTTTTCAGAAATTTCCAGCACTTCGTCGAGTTTGTGACTGACAAAAAGGATGGAGATTCCCTCCTCTTGTAACTGCTTGATGATCCGGAAGAGCGACTGTACTTCCTTCCGAGTCAGAGCCGTGGTGGGTTCATCCATGATAATCAGACGAGCATTGTGCAGAAGCGCCCGGGAAATGGCAATCAACTGCCGATCAGCCACCGAGAGTTCTTCTACCCGGCGGTTCAGGTCAATCTTGACGTTGATATTTTTTAATGCTTCGCGGGCTACTGTATAGATTTCTTTCCAGCTTACCAGACGCTGTTTCTGCTCGAGCAAATAGTTGAAGGCGATATTCTCTGCAGCGCTCAGATTGGGAAAAAGAGAGAAGTCCTGATAGATGACCTGAATGCCTTCTCGGATGGAATCGATGGGATGCAGCCTGGGGAAACTCCTCCCATTAATAATGATTTCCCCTTCATCAGGTACTTCGGCCCCAGAAATAATTTTGATGAGTGTCGACTTTCCCGAACCGTTTTCCCCCACCAGACAGCGGATTTCTGCTCGACGGATGGTAAGGTTAACCTTCTTGAGAGCCTGAATCCCGGCAAACGCCTTACTGACATTCCGAACAACCAA
>JABUEZ010000229.1 GCA_013314795.1 Candidatus Profundicultor aquiphilus
GTAAAGGAGGATGACGTTTTTGGGGCTAAGTCCAATGTCCGGTTCGGCGGCTCGGAGAAGGATGAACTGGTTTGAAGAATTTCCGAGAGTAAAAATAAGAGTGACTAGAAGAAATACCTTGAGCTTATGATTGAGACGTTGAATCGGATGGAGTCGAAAGGAAAACGTGGGATTCATTTTGTTCCCTGTCCCTGTTTCCAGAGCGAAAAAGAGAACCAGAACCCCCAGGGTAGCGGGAATAAGACTCAGAAAAATAATAAAGCGGAAGGTGGGGAGATATAGCGCAAGCTCCTTGGAGGCTGCGGCCTTTTGCTGGATTTGTGCCACAAAGAAATAGGTGATGAGCACTCCAAGGAGAGCTCCCAAAGTATCAAAGGTTCGATGAAGACCAAAGGCTTTTCCCTGCGCCTGTAAAGAGACAGATTCAGAAATCATCGCATCGCGTGGGGCGGTCCGGATTCCCTTGCCGAAACGGTCGGCGAATCGCCCTCCCAGGATAGTGGGCCAGCCATGGGCAAAGTAGAAAAGTGCTTTACCCAGGAGTGAGAGAGCATACCCCAAAATAGTCAGTGGCTTTCTTTTTCCACTCCAGTCGGCGATAGCTCCAGAGAAAACTTTAAGAAGCGAAGCGGTGGATTCGGCAATGCCTTCAATGGTTCCCAGAATGAAAGGCCCTCCACCTAGGGCTCGCAGGTACAGAGAAATGATGGGATAGATCATTTCAGAACTGACGTCGGTAAATAGGGAAGCGAGACCGGTGATAACGATGTTTCTCTCTCGGTTTCCTTTCATTTTTGCCCTCTCTGGCTCTTTTTGGTATTATATAAGGCAACGGAACTATTTTAAAGCAGGTGGGAATATAAAAACATCTTCCGATGAACATACTTCGGCAAAAAAAGTAGCAGAATTGGGATTTTTTCTGGCCCTGGGACTTGTTTTGCACTGGATAGAAAACTTTTTTCCTCCCCTTCTGCCCTTACCAGGGGCAAAGTTAGGCTTGGCGAATGTGGTTCCTCTGGTGTTACTCCTTTCCGGAAGAACAAAAGAAGCGGTGTGGATTAACATTCTGCGGATCTTCCTGGGGAGTTTCCTGGGAGGAAATTTTTTGAGTATCCCCTTCCTGATGAGCCTGGCCGGGGGGGTAACCAGTCTTCTCAGCATGGTTCTTATTCACCGCAGGGTCAATGCACCCCTATGGATAAGTGTTGGAGGAGCTTTTTTTCATAATCTGGGGCAATGGTGGGTAGCATTTCTCTGGGTGAGAAGTGCGGAGTTTATCTGGTACCTGCCGATTCTTCTGATTCTTTCCTTGCCGGCTGGTTTTCTGGTAGGGTATCTTGGAATTCTTTTTCGAAGGGAGGAAATGGAAGCAATCTGGAGGCATTTGCGTTAACGGCGCTTGACAAGGTGAAAATGTTTCTATTATGGTATTATGTTAATTTGAAAGGACGATGATTTGATGACGGGGGCGACCAGAATGGAGAAAAAGAAAGAGGACGGGAGGATTAAACTGACTCTTGAAGGGTACAGAAAGCTGGAGGAGGAACTCCGGTATCTGAAGACGGTTCGCAGGAAAGAGGTGGCCGATAAAATCAACCACGCTCTTTCGTTTGGAGATTTGAGTGAAAATGCTGAATATGAGGAGGCCAAGAATGAACAGGCTTTTGTGGAGGGGAGAATTTTAGCCATCGAAGAGAAGCTTCGCAAGGCTGAAATTGTGGAAGAAGAAGAGGAGGATTTAGGAAGGGTGCGGCTGGGAGTTCGGGTAATTCTCGAAAACCTGAGTCAGGGCAAAAAAGTGGAATATACCATTGTGGATTCGGTGGGTGCCGATCCGGCTACGCGAAAGATTTCATTTGAATCACCTCTTGCTCAGGCACTCATGGGAAAACGAAGGGGTGACGAGGTTGAAATTAAAGTCCCGGCTGGTGTGGTACGGTATCGGATTGTGGACATTCTGAATCGGGAGGAATAATATTCAAATGAGTGGAGAATTGATTGATTTAGACATCGAAGCAAAAATCTCGAAATTAAAAGCCCTGAGAGAGCTTGGTATTGACCCTTACGGGAATCGTTTTGAAAGAACCCATATGATTGGGGATTTACGGAAGTCCCCGGAAGCATTTCTGCAGGAGGGTGTGCGAGTCAAAATTGCCGGCCGGGTGATGGCCCTGCGCAAGCACGGAAAAGCAATTTTTGCCGACCTTCAGGATCGTACCGGAAAAATCCAGGTGTATATGAAGAAAGATATCCTGGGGGAAGACCAATTTGCCATTTTTAAAATGGTTGATGTTGGTGACTGGATTGGCGTGGAGGGGGCGATTTTTTACACTCACAGTGGGGAACTCACGGTCCTCTCGGAGAAATTTGTCTTTTTGAGTAAATGTTTGAACGCCCTTCCTGAGAAATGGCATGGACTCAAGGAAGTGGAGGTTCGTTATCGGAAGCGTTACCTGGATCTCATCATGAATCCAGAAGTTCGTTCTATTTTTCTCCTTCGCTCGCGTTTACTTTCAGAGTTGCGACGTTTTCTGGATCGGCGAGGATTTCTGGAAGTGGAGACGCCCATGATGCAAACTATTCCGGGGGGAGCTTTAGCTCGTCCTTTTAAGACTTTTCATAATGCCCTGGGAATGGATTTGTACCTGCGTATTGCTCCTGAACTCTTTCTTAAGAGATTAATTGTGGGAGGGTTGGAAAAGGTATACGAAATTAACCGCAATTTCCGAAATGAAGGGATTTCCGTGCGACATAATCCCGAATTTACCATGCTTGAGCTTTATGAGGCTTATGGAAACTATGAAACCATGATGCAGATCTGCGAAGAAATGCTCTCTTAGGTGGTTATGACCATTATGGGTCGGTACGAAGTGACCTATCAATCCATGACCATCGATTTTACTCCTCCCTGGAAGAGGATTTCCCTTCGCGAGGCTCTTTTGGAACTGGCAGGCGTGGATATTCTGGAAGATTCCACCGAAAAAATGAAAGAAGTGGCCACGAAAAATGGTATAGTCTGTGAAGACAGTTGGGATAGAGGGAAACTGGTAAACGAGTTTCTGGAAAAATTCCTTCAGCCGAAGTTGATCAATCCAACCTTTGTGCTTGACTATCCTACTGAGATTTCTCCACTGGCCAGGACCAAAAAGGAGGATCCGAGGCTGGTAGAGCGTTTTGAGCTTTTCATTGGGAAGGAAGAAGTGGGGAATGCCTATAGTGAGCTCAACGACCCCATTGAGCAGCGAAAGCGGTTTGAAGAACAGGTGCGGAAAAGAGAAAAAGGGGATGTAGAGGCTCATCTAATCGACGAAGACTATATTGAAGCACTGGAATATGGAATGCCACCAACCGGGGGTCTGGGGATTGGTATCGACCGGCTGGTGATGCTTTTGACTGATTCACCTTCTATTCGAGAAGTGATTCTTTTTCCCATTTTACGTCCTCGGAATGATTGACAAATTTCAGGGTTTCGATATAATGAAAATGTCAGGAATAGTCAAAAGAGGGGGCGGTTGTTGATGTACTCCCTTTGCGATACCATAGAGAAATATATTATCAAGATGATCGAGAATTCCCCCAATCAGAT
>JABUEZ010000230.1 GCA_013314795.1 Candidatus Profundicultor aquiphilus
GCCCAGGTCCTTGGGATACACGATCTGCGTTCGTCGCTTCATGTGAAAAATGTTCTCCACGATACCCGGCCGAAAAAGATAGGCTTTTTTCCCCTCAGAAGTGAGCACATATTCTCCAAACTCTTTACCCAGGACATCCCTCAAAATAATGTTACCGAGGTGAGTACCGAAGACCCTGTCCTCTTTTACGGGCAACAGATACTCCTTCCCATCTTCAAGGTAAATGTATATCCGGTCCCCTTCACGAATCGGCATCCTTTGCCTCCCTTTCCCATATTGTTTGAGATTATAGCATTCTTCCGTGGCTTTCACTAAAAAGAAAAACGAGAAAAATTTCTGTGGATAAGTTGTGGATTATTCGGCTTATCTTCGCACCGTACGAAATCAAATGCGTCAGATACGCTCCAATAAGGTACAATAATCTCAATACCAGTGCGCATTTCGCAGAAGAAAGGGATTTTCAATGGTTCTTAAGAGGAAGGCCAAGGTAAGCTGTGGATAACTTGTGGAAAAGAGAGCGAACTCTTCTTGAAGAAGGAATACAAAAATTAGGCATCTCCATGGGGCGAGAAAACGTGGAAAAGATGGAAAACTTTGTCGCGCTCCTCTTTGAATGGAACAGGCGTCTGAACCTTACCGGCTGCGAAGAGAAAACCACCATTGTCACCGAACTCATCCTCGATTCTCTGAGCGCCCTAAACTATGTGGAGGGAGCCACCCTCATCGATGTGGGCACAGGAGGGGGAATCCCCGGTATCCCTTTGAAAATTGCACTCCCTGACCTTACCCTCACCCTGGTTGAATCACAAAAAAAGAAGGTTTCCTTTCTGGAAGAGGCGGTACATAAGCTCAGCCTTTCTAAAGTCCACATCCAGAACGAACGGGCGGAGAGTGCCGCCCACCACGCGTTTTTGCGAGAGCAATTTGACACGGTTACCGCCAAGGCACTGGCTTCTCTGGCAATCACTTTAGAACTCACCGCCCCCTTCCTGAAAACCGGAGGACTTGGTATCTATTACAAAGGCAGGCGCTATCGCGAGGAAGTAAAAGAGGCCCAGAGGGCCCTTGATCTCCTATTCTGCGTGATTGAAGACATCAAAGAAGTGCCCATCCCTTTTACAGAGCGAAAAACCTATCTCATCCTGGTACGAAAGAGGAAATCAACTCCTTTATCTTTCCCCCGTAAAGCAGGCCTTCCTCAGAAGAAACCCCTCTTATAAAATGTTCCACGTGGAACATTTCACTCCCACTCCAGTGTTCCACGTGGAACACTGTTCATTTCCCAAGGCAAAAGTGAGAAAAAATGGTCTCTAAAAGCTTACCGTCAATATTTTCTCCGGTAATTCTCTTCATCTCCCGCAAGATCTCATCCAGCCGCAAGCCAATGACATCGAGCGACATACCATCCTCGATTTCCCGTTCCAGTTCAGCAAGAGAACGGATAACCGCTTTCAACGTTTCCCTCTGGTGCGCGCTCATCAGGGTCAGATGCTCCTCCGGCCCAATTTGAGCTCGCAGTTTCTCGGTGATTTTAGCTATCAGTGTTTCTTTTCCTTCCCCGGTAAGAGCGGAAATTTCCACAATTTCTTCCCCAGGGTAAAACCGATAAATCTCTTCCTTGGAAAGAATCGGCGGAAGATCGCTTTTGTTAAAGACCACGATATGGGGTTTTCTCCCTGCGATGTGGGCGATTCTGGTATCGTCTTCCTCCAGGGGGCGACTCCGGTCAAAAAGAACAATCACGAGATCGGCATCCTGTAAATATTCCTGGGTTTTTTCCACCCCAGCCCGCTCAATGAAGTCAACGCTATCCCGAACCCCGGCAGTGTCGACAAAGCGAATGGGCAACCCCTCAAGAAGAATAATCTCTTCGATCGCGTCCCGAGTGGTTCCCGGGAAGGGCGTCACAATGGCTCTCTCTTTTCCCACCATAATGTTGAGAAGACTCGATTTCCCTACATTGGGCTTTCCGGCAATGACCACCAGAAATCCATCCTGCAGTACCTGAGTTCTCTCACCACTTTTGATTTCCCGTTCTATAACCTCCCTCAGAGAAGAGAGCTCTTTGAGGAGGAATCCCTCAATATCTGGAACCGGCGCGTCGAGGAAATCACAGCTCACCTGGACATGGGCCTGAAGGAGCACAAGTTTATCCTGCCAGGCACGGACTTTTCGACCCCATTCCCCCTTGAGTGCTCGCAAAGACAGTTCCAGAGCTTTTTCTGAGCGAGCGCGGACAATTTCTGCCACCGCTTCAGCCTGCACAAGGTCAATGCGGCCGTTGAGAAAGGCACGTTCGGTGAATTCCCCGGGCTTTGCCATTCTGGCTCCCTCCCGAAGGCATAGCTCAAAGACCCTGTGCACAAGCAGTGGTCCCCCATGAAGATGAAACTCCACCACATCTTCCCTGGTATAGCTCCGTGGCGCTCGCATCACCACACAGAGGGCTTCATCCAGAAGAATTCCCCTTTCCGGGTCAATGAGATCACCCAGGTAGAAGCGAAAAGAAGAAAAGTCTTCCACTTTTTTCCCGGAACGGGCACGAAAAAGCCGAGAAGCAATGGATATCGCCTCTCGGCCACTCATTCGGATAATTCCTATGGCTCCGACCCCCAGCGGAGTTGCCGGAGCAACAATGGTATCATTCTCCAAGGGCTTTCTTCTGCCCTCCCGATTTTCGAGGTCGCTTCCTGGAATTCCGGTTCCTCTTTTCCGCACCGGTAGATTTCGGCGAATTGCGCCCTGTTTTCTTCTCCGGATCCCGTTCTTTTTCTTCCCTGGCCTCTTTTAATTCCACAACCACTCGTCTTCCCGGCTCAAAGCCCACGCTGTACGTGACCACCTGTGGGTGCTCTTTCAGGGTGGTGTGGATAATGCGCCGCTCCCGAGCATTCATGGGTTCCAGCTTGACCCTTTTCTTTTCCCGAATCACTTTTTGGGCTACTTTTTCGGCCAGCTTGCGGAGTGCCTCTTCCCTTCTTTTCTTATAATTGGCAATATCCAGCTCCACATATCCCGTCTCAAATCCTCTCTTGGAAAGAAAAGTCCGGAGAAGAACTTCCATCGCTTCCAGGGTTTCTCCCTTTCGACCGATGAGGATTCCGGCATCCTTCCCATCGATTGCGCATACCACGCCTCTTTCTTCTTGTCGCACCGTTATGTCCACATTGACTTGCATCTTATCCAGCAACCCCCGGAGAAAACCCACCGCAACCTTCTGTAATTCCTCAAGGTTCGAGGGAACCTTTTCCTGAGATGCCTCTTGCTGCACAGAAACTCTGGGCGCTTCTTCAAATGTCGCCACATCCAAAGCTTCTTCTTCCTGATCCTCAACCCAGACCCGCACCTTCACCACTTTAGGCACCAGGATCCCCAAAAATCCTTTATTTTCCGATAGCACCTCATAACTCAAGTGTTCCTTGGGTACATCAAAATATCGCGAAGCCCGTTCTAAAACTTCTTCCAGGCTTTTTCCTGAGACTTCAACGCTTCTTTTCATTCTTTTTCTCCCCCTTTTTACGCAAAGAAGCTCCTGAAGGGTTTTCCGTCTTGACGAGACTTGGTTCAGTAGCAGGGGAAAGAGC
>JABUEZ010000231.1 GCA_013314795.1 Candidatus Profundicultor aquiphilus
TCCAAATCATAAATACCAAAACTGGCTTCAGGATTTCCATCTCGCGGCTGACCAACGCTACCACAGTTAATGAGATATCGTTTTTCCGGAGAGAGCGCAATTTCCCCACCTTCAGCAAAAGGGATCCATTCCATCTTTCCATCCTGGTATACATACCCTTCGGCAACATGAGTATGACCAAAAAAACAGACCCAAAACGAGAAATGTTCAAAAATAGTTCTGGCCAGAAAAGCATTGGTCAGGTACTCTTCCAGCGGTTCCCGTAAGCTTCCATGAACCCAGAAAATATCATCCCGGTGGTAAACATGGGGCAAGGATTGAAGAAACAACAAACTGAAAGCACTCAGTTGCTCTCGTGTCCACAGTACCGCTTTCTGCGCCTGAGGGTTAAACCAGGACGAAGGCAGGATGCCCGAAAGACAGGCTTCATGATTCCCCATCACCATTTTTGCCTTTTTTGCTACAACCCATCGCACACATTCTTCCGGCTGAGCCCCATATCCAACCACGTCTCCCAAAACCATTACTTCCTCTGCTTCAACATAGGAAGCCACTTCTTTCAAGGCATCAAAATTTCCATGAATATCCGAAAGAATAGCGATTCTCAATTCATTTCAGCGACCCCTTGATACGCATGATACTCACCACAGCCGAGCGGGCCAGTTCGTCAAGCTTGAGGTTAATATATTTTATGGTTTCCTCTAAACTCGGTATGAGCACATATTCGAGCGCATTGACCCGACGGCGCGTCTTCTCAATCTCTACCGCCAGCAATTCGATGGTCTTTTCCACTTCAGCAAGCTTCACCAGAAGCGTTAACACCTGAAAAAAGGATCCAAAAGCTGCGTCGATTTCCGCAGGAGTACTGACCAACCCATAGTTGTAAGGACTTCCCTCTACTTTGACCTCAAAATGGGGGACCCTCACTCCGGTAATTCTTCGTGTACTCACCTCAAGAACCAGTCGCTGTCGGGAGAAAACCGTAATGAGTTCCTTATCTTCTTCGGAAAGCATTAAAGAAGCTTTATTCTGTGCCTCAAACGCTCGAACCACTTCCTTCTCAATCTGACGGCGCAGATTGGCATTCTCCCGGACTACCCGCACAAAATCCTGGATGAGTGCATCCAGCTTGTCTTTGAGAAGCTTATGACCCCGACGCGCCACGTTCAAGCGGTTTTTGAGCTTCATCAACTCCATGCGGTTAGGATTTACATTGAGCCTCATTCCGAACCCCCTACCGCTTTCTTATCATAGAACTGAGCAAGGTATGCATCCCGAATACGCTTCAGTTCCTCTCTGGGCAACATCCGCAGGAGATCCCATCCAATATTCAGAGTCTCATCAATGCTCCGATCTTCATATTCACCCTGTCGCACAAACCGATCTTCAAACTGCTCAGCAAATTTCATGTAGAGACGGTCAAGTTCAGTCAACGACGCCTCCCCCAGAATGGTTGCCAATTCAAATGCTTCCCGCCCCCGAGCATATGCGGCAAAAAGCTGATTGGCTACATCAGAATGATCGTCCCTGGTCTTCCCTTTGCCAATCCCTTTATCCCGCAGACGAGACAGAGAGGGCAAAACATCAATGGGTGGATACACACCCTTACGATGTAATTGCCGGCTCAAAATAATCTGCCCTTCGGTAATGTACCCGGTAAGGTCAGGAATAGGATGAGTTTTATCATCCTCAGGCATGGTGAGAATGGGGATCTGGGTAATGGATCCCTTTTTGCCTCGAATCCTTCCCGCCCGTTCATACATGGTGGCAAGGTCTGTATAGAGGTATCCAGGATATCCTCTCCGTCCCGGCACCTCTCGTCGAGCTGCGGAAATTTCGCGCAGAGCCTCACAGTAGTTCGTCATATCAGTCAAAATTACCAGAACCTGCATGTCCATCTCAAAAGCCAGAAATTCCGCTGCAGTAAGGGCCATACGGGGGGTAATGATCCGTTCCACTGCCGGGTCATTGGCCAGATTAACAAAAAGGACCGAGCGTTCAATGGCCCCAGTATTGCGCAATTCAGAAATAAAGTAATTGGCCTCCTCAAAAGTAATTCCCAGAGCACCAAAAACCACCGCAAATTTTTCTTCTTCTCCAAGTACTTTTGCCTGACGAGCGATCTGAGCAGCCAGACGAGCATGAGGAAGACCTGCACCGGAAAAAATAGGCAATTTCTGCCCCCGAACCAGCGTGTTTAAACCATCAATCGCCGAAACTCCCGTCTGGATAAAGTCGGTGGGGTAATCCCGCGCTACAGGATTGATGGGGTTTCCATTGATATCTAAACGCGCATCGGGAACAATTTCCGGTCCACCATCAATGGGAATTCCTGAACCGTTAAAAATCCTTCCCAGAATATCCGGCGCAACCGGAAGCTCCATAACTCGCCCCAAGAACCGAACGGTACTCTGTCCAATTCCAATGCCCTCAGTTCCCTCAAAAACCTGCACCAGAGCCTTCCCTTTACTCGTCATGAGTACCTGGCCCCGACGGGTACTTCCATCCCATAATTTGATTTCCACAATTTCCATATACCTGGCATCTTCAACCTGCTCCACCGCCAAAAGCGGACCAGCAATCTCAGAAATGGTCGTGAACTCTTTATACATTGCTTTCAACCTCGCCTCTCAATTTTGCTTCCAGTTGCTCCTGAAGGTCCTCGGCAATCTGCTCGATCTTTGCCAGATCCTCCTCGGAGACATACTTGGCTCGAGCAATCCGTTCCCGAGCCGGAATATGCAGGACATCCTTGAGTGCAAGACCCTTCTCCAGAGCCTCAATACCTGCTCGGTAGTAGGCCAGGATTACCTTCAAAATCAGATACTGCTTCCGCAAAGAAGTAAAAGTATCAAGTTCATGAAAAGCATTTTGCTGGAGGAAATCTTCCCGCACCGAACGGGCAATCTCGAGAATAAATCGGTCTTTAGAAGAAAGCGATTCAACGCCTACCAGTCTCACCACTTCTTCGAGTTCTGCCTCCTGCTGCAGAATCCTCATCGCCAAGGCTCGGTTTTCCACAAAATCAGGTGCGACATTCTTCTTCCAGAATTCCTCGAGGTGCGAGATGTACAGAGAATAACTGACCAGCCAGTTAATAGCTGGAAAATGGCGCTTGTACGCCAGTTTATCCTCCAACCCCCAGAAGACCTGTACCACCCGCAACGTATTCTGAGTCACCGGTTCAGATAAGTCACCACCCGGAGGAGAAACTGCTCCGATAACACTCAGAGACCCAACTCGGCCATCCCGTCCGAGACACCGTACCTTTCCAGCCCGTTCATAGAAGCTGGCAATTCGACTTCCAAGATATGCTGGAAAACCCTCGTCACCAGGCATTTCTTCCAATCTACCCGAAATTTCCCGCATCGCCTCTGCCCATCGGGAAGTGGAGTCGGCCATCAGAGCCACCTTGTAACCCATGTCCCGGAAATACTCCGCTATGGTGATCCCGGTATACACTGAAGCTTCTCGAGCAGCCACGGGCATGTTAGAAGTA
>JABUEZ010000232.1 GCA_013314795.1 Candidatus Profundicultor aquiphilus
TGGATATGTGCCACTTCCGGAAAAGGCGTATGAGCTGACCAGAAAGCGTTTTGCCGAAAGAAAGACCGGTTCGGTTTTTGGTGGTAAGGGTGCCACCCCTGGAGTGTCGATTGAGGAAATTTTGCAGAGAGAGGTAGAATAATCCTGAGAGAAGCAAAAAGGATAACGAGTCATTGGGCTTCATCCCCGGGGCTGTCCTCTGAAACAGTCCCGGGGATGAAGAAAGTTAGCGTTCTTAGGCGGGCTAAGCGTCAGGAAAGTTTTGTCAAAAAGCTTTTCCTGGTTTTTAGCCTGTTATCCATTTTTACAACTCTGGGTATAATTTTTATCCTTGTTTTCCAGGCGCTGGGATTTTTCCGCAAGGTCAGCATTGTTGAATTCTTAACGAGTACCAAATGGACCCCTCTTTTTTATGAAAAACACTTCGGTATTCTTCCTCTTTTGACAGGGACCGTGCTTATTACAGTCATTGCTATTCTGGTTGCTGCTCCCTTGGGAATTCTCACCGCACTTTTCCTGAGTGAGTATGCTTCGCCTCGAGTGCGAAGGATGGTGAAACCGGTTCTGGAGATCCTGGCCGGTGTTCCCACGGTGGTGTACGGATATTTTGCCCTTCTTTTCGTGACACCCCTTTTACGGCGTTTTATTCCCTCCATTGCAGGATTTAACGCCCTTTCTCCGGGGATTGTGATGGGAATTATGATTTTGCCTCTCGTGGCTTCGTTGAGTGAAGATGCCATGCAGGCTGTACCGTTGAGTTTGCGTGAAGGTGGGTACGCACTGGGAGCCACCAAATTTGAGGTGGCCATACAGATTGTGCTCCCGGCCGCCTTTTCCGGTATCACGGCGTCACTGGTGCTGGCAGTTTCTCGGGCGGTGGGGGAAACGATGCTGGTCACCATTGCTGCAGGGCAGATGCCCCAGTTTACTTTTAACCCTCTGGTTCCCATCGAAACAATGACGGCTTTTATTGCTCAGATCAGCATGGGTGATACCCCTACCGGGAGCCTCGAGTATCAGACTATTTTTGCAGTGGGTCTGGTGCTCTTTCTTTTGACCTTTCTTTTGAACCTTCTGGCTCGTAAGCTTCGAGAACGCTTCCGGGAGCGGTATCAATGAAGGGACAAGAGAGATTTCAACGGAGTCTCTTAAAAAAGAAAGTGAAGGAGCGAATTTTCTTTGTTCTGGCGGCTTTTGCTCTTCTGGTATCGCTCTTAACGCTTTTTGTGCTTCTCATTGATACCCTTCATGATGGCCTTCCACGCTTTAACTGGAAATTCCTTACCGGTTATCCTTCTCGTAAGGCGGAACAGGCCGGTATTCTGCCGGCCCTGGTAGGAAGCATTTACATCACGGCTTTGACTATCCTTTTTGCCATTCCCATAGGAGTGGGAACCGGAATTTACCTTGAAGAGTATGCGGAAAAAAACCGGTTGAGCAATACCATTGAAATCAGTATCTCTACTCTGAGTGGTGTACCTTCGATTCTCTATGGAATGCTTGGTCTTGAGCTTTTTGCTCGGGCGCTTGGTTTTGGAAGGACCGTCATTACCGGTGGTTTAACTCTGGCCCTTCTGGTTTTGCCCATTGTGATTGTGACTACTCGTGAAAGCATTCGGGCAGTTCCTCCGTCGCTGCGGGAAGCAGCCTTTGCTCTGGGGGCTACCCGCTGGCAGGTGATCAAAGACCATCTTTTGCCAGTAGCGTTTCCGGGAATTCTCACCGGGGTTATTCTCACCATTTCTCGAGCTATTGGCGAGGCGGCTCCCCTTATCATGGTTGGGGCACTCACCTACATTGCATTTCTTCCTCAGGGCATTACTTCTCCGTTTACGGCCCTCCCGATTCAGATTTTTAACTGGGTTTCACGTCCTCAAAAGGCATTTCAGGCCAACGCCGCGGCAGGGATTATTGTCCTTCTTATTCTGACACTGGCTCTGAATTCTCTGGCTATTTTCCTTCGTAACCGCTACCAGAAGCGGATGTCTTCCCGGGTATTTTAGAAATGTGATTTTGATTTTCTGGTGAATTTTGCTGCTCGCTTCTTTCCAAAACAGGTGGAATCCAATACAATTATGGAAAACAAAAAAGGGAGGACCGCGATGCAGGAACTGGAGTGGATATGGGTCAATGGAAAGCTGGTGCGGTGGCAAGAGGCCAAGACGCATGTTTTAACACATGCCTTGCATTATGGGACGGCCGTTTTTGAAGGGATTCGTTGTTACAAAACATCTCAAGGACCGGCTGTTTTCCGCCTGGATGAACATATTCGTCGACTCTTTGACTCGGCGCACATTATCAGGATGTGTCTTCCCTATGCGCAGGAAGAGGTAAAAAAAGCGACTCTTTCGGTTATTCGAGCTAACAATGTTGAAGAGTGTTATATCCGACCCCTGGCCTTTCGGGGATATGGGGAAATGGGTGTTGACCCCACCAGGTGTGAGGTTGACTTTGTGATCGCCGTGTGGTGCTGGGGAGCATATATGGGGGAAAAGGCGCTGCGGGAGGGAGTGCGGGCTAAAATTTCCTCGTATGCCCGGAGCTATATCAATTCGAGTTCTCCGCGGGCAAAGACCAGCGCCAATTATCTTAATTCTGCTCTGGCCAAGATGGAGGCAAAAGAACTGGGATACGATGAGGCGATTCTCCTCGATGTAAACGGCTTTGTGGCCGAAGGCAGTGGAGAGAATATCTTTTACGTGAAGAATGGCATCCTGTACACTCCTCATCCTTACTCCATACTTCTCGGTATCACTCGGGATTCGGTAATCCGCATTGCAAAAAATCTTGGTCTTGAGGTCCAGGAGACGCTTGTGACTCGGGATGACTTGTACCTTGCCGATGAGGCTTTCTTTACCGGTACAGCAGCCGAGATTACCCCGATTGTGGAAATTGACGGGCGAACGGTGGGAACGGGAAAACCAGGGGAAGTCACCCGTCGTTTACAAGAGGTCTTTTTCAGAGTGGTGCGGGGCGAAGAACCAGGCTATGAACGCTGGTTGAGTTATGTAAAGGAGGTCTGAAATGACTGATCCGCGGGAATTCTGGGAAAATTACCGTCAGGAAATCAAAGAGTTAAAAAACATTTCTCCTGCTACGGTGGAAAATTATTCTTCTTTTTATGCCAAGGTTATGCAGGATGGAGTGTTGAGTCTTAAAACTAAGGAACTCATTGCGCTGGCGGTAGGGCTTACCATCCACTGTGAGCACTGCGTCATCCTCCATGTGCGAGGAGCCCTGAAAAGTGGTGCCACCCCCGAGGAAATCTGGGAAGCGGCTCAGGTAGGAGTAGCCATGGGTGGTGGGCCAGCTTTTACGTTTTTGCCACTCGTGAAAAAAGCCATAGAGGAATTTAAAAGTTAGGGTGTTTTCTGGTCTTGTCCCTTCAAGTAGCGGAGGACTCTGGACTCTGGAGTAAGAATCAAGGTATCCCCTTCAGTGAAAGACTTTTCG
>JABUEZ010000233.1 GCA_013314795.1 Candidatus Profundicultor aquiphilus
GGTTGAGGTTGGGTTTCCCGTCTTTCATGATATCGCCGCCGGCGGCCCACAGCCACGGACAGATGTCGTTACTGATCCCGTTGGGAAGGCTCAGAGAAAGGGGCAGGACCCAGCCGTACTGACCCTTATCGGGCTTGGTTAGAGCCTGGGCGTACTTCATAAACTCCTCCCGGGTTTTGGGCGGTTCATTGAACCCGGCTTCCTTCAAGAGGTCAATGTTGTAAAAGAGGGGGTACACATAGGACGTCACCGGGAAAATCCAGGCCGAATCCTTCACCTTTTTCAGGGCGAGATTGGAGGTGTCCAATCCATCTTTGGCGATGTAGGCATCCAGGTTTTCGATCACCTGGTATTTAATCAGGGTGTGCATCCACTGCGGGTCCACTCCCACCACGTCCGGAAGGGTTTTGCCCGCTGCCTGGATCATGAGCTGGTCTCGCACCTCGGCATAGGGGAGAGTCACCGGCTTCACCTTGATATCCGGGTTGGCGGCTTCAAAATTCTTAATCATCTGGTCGAAGGAATCACCCTTCATCTCCGGCTGCCACCACTGCATGAACTCGATTTCCACTCCCTGCCCCCAAACGGGGAGGCTCAGGACCAAAACGAGTATTCCTACCAGCAAAATTCCAAACCGTTTCACCTTAACATACCTCCTTTTCCTGGGTATTTGTTCTGTCTTGCACCGATACCGCTTTGCTCCACCAGTCAAAATGGAAACTGCCCGTCACCAGTTTGGTCTGGTCCTCTTCCATCACCCCCTTTATCGTCTTGGAACCACCTTATAGGGTAAGGGATTGGTGGTTTTCTGGATTTCTCGCAAGGCTTGCTTGGGATCGATCATGGCTACCGAGACAAACAGCGCATCGATGATGCTCAGTTGCACGATCCGGGATTCCATGGCCTCGGTCCGGAAACGGGTCTCCTTGGAATAGGAAAAAATGGCCACATCCGCAAGCTCCGTGAGGGGAGTCTTATCGTGGCTGGTGACGGCGATCACCTTGGCCGAAGCTTCCTTGGCGATTTTCACGATTTCGATCACGTCCACCGAGAGCCCAGAGAAAGAGATGGCCACCACCACATCGTTCGGCCCGAGTAAGCGGGCAAACATGGCCGCAGCCACCGGGTCGGCGAAAAACACCGTCTTTTTCCCCAGCTTCAAAAACCGGTGCACCGCATCCATGGCAATGGGCTGGGAGTTCCCTACCGCCACCAGAAACACCACTGAGGCATGGTAAATGAGCCTGGCCGCTTTCTCCACTGCTTTCCCGTCCACCCGGTTCATGGTGGTGGAGAGAGAATCCACATTGGAGTACAGGACTTTCCGGAAGATGGCCTCAAAATCATCCTCCACCGAGACATCTTCGTGGATTTTTTCTAAACCTTCCCGCAACGACTGGGTAGCGCTATCCTCGGCCAGGGCAATGCGGAAACGGTTGTATCCCTCGTATCCAATTGCCCGCACAAACCGCAGCACCGTGGCCTCGCTCACCCCGGCTCTTCTTGCTAACTCCGAAATGGAAAGGGCCGTGGCCTCCTTGGGGCTATCCAGCACAAACTGGGCCACCTTCTGCTGGGCATGGCACAGCGAATCGAACGATGATTTAATTCGCAGCATACAGTTTTTAGGATTCGCTTCCATCGATTTTTATGATGCCATCGCCTTGGGTTTTTGTCAATATATTTTCTTAAGAAAAAAAATATCAATCTATTTTTTCTTAATAAAATATATTTTCACAATGCCCTACTTTGCCTCTGAAAAACCGGAGAAGAAAAGCGTTGAGGGAGTATCAGGGAGGGACCGGGTTCGTAGGCCCCTCCCCAAGAGGTTATATCACCATGTACACATGGCAACCTTCGCTATCCTGCCCGCTTTCGTGGGTGTTGCCGGAGAAGGTGTTGTCATGATAAATCCAGCTTGATCCCGCCTGGGTCCCGTCTGGAGGGCAAAGGCTCTTCCCCCAGGGGGTACCGGAGGCGCTTTTCACGCTGGCCGCATTCCCCACGAAGAGTCCTCCGCCGGTATCTCCGGCCTGGTTATTGCGGAAGGTGTTCCCCTCAATGATGGGTGAAGCCGTGTCCACCACCGCCACGCCCCCGCCGGAAAGGTTAGCGGTGTTTTCCTCAATGGTGTTGTCCACAATCTTGGGGGAGGCAATTCCGCCGATGTAGATGCCTCCACCGGCACTTGTGACGTGGTTATCCCGGATGACGTTTCTGGTGATGGTCGGGGAAGCGTTCTCAATGTAAATTCCCCCGCCGAAATAGGGAAGCATGACCAGCCTGGCAGTCCCCCGGCCGTTCTGGATGGTGAACCCTTCCAGGGTGGCGTCCTGGGTTTCCCCGTTCAGGAACGTGACCACCGTGCCCGTCCCGCCGCCGTCGATGATGGTTGCAGCCACGATGGAGGGGTTATTGGGGTTTTCGCTGCGCACCACGATGTTTTTTCCCTCAAAATTGAGGTGTTCCAGGTAGGTTCCGGGGGAAACCACGATTTTGTCTCCGTCCTGGGCCTCATCGATGGCCGCCTGGATGGTGGCATAGTATTTGTCCTGGTTGATATTGTGCACCGGAAGGGTCGGGGTAGTTGTGGGAGTGGGACTCGGACTTGGACTTGGACTTGGACTTCCTCCCCCTCCCCCACCGCTACATCCGGTAAGGAAAAGAAACACACAGCACACTCCACAAACCACGTACCATTCCCATCTCGGATTTTTCATGGCGTTTCACCCTCCTTGGTTTCCGAGATTACGCACCCGCAGGTGTCCCCACCCCGGCCCTCCCCCAAGGGTTTTCGGCACACTCCATACCCTTCCTACGGAGAAGAGGCAAAGTACACGTGGCAGCCCTCATCGGTCCTTCCGCCCCGGTGGGTATTGCCGGAAAAGGTATTGTTCTGGTACGTCCAGGTGCCGCCGCTTTCTGTCCCCGCCGGAGGGGAGTTTAGTCTGGGCCAGGCCGTACCAGCGATGTTTCTCACGCTGGCGTTCATGCCGACACAGATTCCTCCCCCACGCCCATAAGGGGGGACGGGGTAATCACCGGGCAGGCTCGCCGCCTCGTTATCCTTGATGGTGTTCTGCTGCATCAGGGGAGAGGCAGAACCGTCCACGAAGACGCCGCCGCCCATATCCGTGGCGTAGTTGTCTTCGATGGTGTTGCGCACAATCCGGGGGGAGGAAACCCCGGTGATGTAGATGCCCCCGCCGCACTCGGCTGCGGCGTTATCACGAATCACATTGAAGGTAATGTTGGGGGAAGAGTCCTTGATGTAGATTCCCCCGCCGTAGGTGAGGACCGCAGTTGGCCAATACTGCATGGTACCCTCGCCATGGCGGATGGTAAACCCCTCTAGAATCGCCTGGCGGGTTTCGCCACCCTGGAACGTCACCACGCTGCCCTCGCCTCCCCCGTCGATAATGGTCTCAGCAGTAACTGTGGGATTT
>JABUEZ010000234.1 GCA_013314795.1 Candidatus Profundicultor aquiphilus
CACACCGCTTAAAGGCATTCCGGTGATGGCAAAAAAGCCATCTTTGCCAAGTTTTTCTTGCCAAAATGGAACAAACTCGTCACCCCGGGTATCAAAGGTTACAATACTCCGAGACAGTACCTTTCCCTCTCTATCTACAGGAACGACAGCTTCACCCTGAGAGGAAATTCCCAGACTCTGCGGAGGGTCGTATTTGATTTTCTCCGAGACTACCCTCAAGCATTCCTCTACCGCCTGGAAAACTTCCTCCGCATCGAGTTCCACCCATCCCTCCCGAGGATGATAAAGAGGATATTCTCGGTACGCCGAAGCAAGAATTTCTCCTTTCCCGTTAAAAGCAATCACTTTACAGCCCGTGGTCCCAACATCAATACCCAGATAGCTCAAAAATGGTTCCCCCTCTCCTACAGGAGTCTTTTCACATAACGCATGGCCGAAAGCCCATCTGCTTTTTTCTGCATTTCCCGAAGCGTTACCACATCGATTTTTTCCACCACACTCAGCATGCTGGTGATGTTTTCAATGCTCACCTGGCATGCCATAGTTGGATCCTCCCGATAGGGGAAAATGTCAAGCCCCAGCCAGCCTTCATAGTTAGAATGATAGAGATAATAGAGAAATTCCAACGTCTCCCAGAAATGCACCACTCCCACAGCCATATCATCGTCCCAGTCCCGAAAATTATCGTTAAGATGGAGCGCAAAAAGCTTTCCGTAGTGATCCAAAAAGGCCACCACATTTCCGGGGGATTCTTTGCAGTTAAAGGAATGACCGAGGTCAATGGTTACGCCGACATTGGGAAGACCAGTCACTTGGGCCAGAAAGAGCGCCACTCCAGCATTGGCAATGGTAGAATGAGTCCGCGGCTCCCGCAACTTATACTCCAAACTTAGTTTGACCCGGGGATTGTGTTCAGCGATTTCCCGCAGAGCCTGGATCAAAAGTTCCCATTGAGCACGATAATCAATCTGAAAAGGATAGTCAAAACCATCCTGCCCCGGCCAGAGATTCATGACCTCGGCTCCCAGATACTCGGCCATATCCATCGCTTTTTTACTCATGTCAATCGCCTTTTTTCGCAACCCCTCGTTTTCCGACATGAGACTCCCCAGAGCAAACATGGGATCACCAAAAAGGTCCACGTCACAGGAAGCAAGTCTCAGGTTCCGTCTTTCCAGCTCTTTTTTAATCGCTTCCACCGTCTGCTCGTTAAGGGGATGAGGATAATGCATGATAACTCCCCGTAAGCCATCGATAGCCGCAATCTTATCCAAGGCCATCTCCAGAGAAAATCCTTCTTTGTATCCTCGCACACAGTATCGGTCCGGACATGAACCGAAAACCCAGATGCCGGTTGCAAAACCTTTACTCTTCATGAAAGAACCCCCTTTTTCACATTATACTAACTTGCTGATTTCCAAATTCAACTCCCGAATCCTTTTGTAAATCTCACGATAAATAGCATAACGCGGAGCATAGACAGAAATAAGATGAGAGGGCACAAATTCTTCTTCCACCCGGACCATCGCTTCCACCGCTTCGTCAAGAGTGGAAAACACGCCCCTGGCCTTACCGGCCAGCATGGCTGTGCCGAGCGCCACAGCTTCACCAGTTGCAAGTGTCATCAGCGGTTTTTCGAGGATATCAGCCTTAATCTGTAACCACTGCCGAGAGCGCGAACCACCCCCAATAACCCGCAACGCCTTTACCGGAATCCCAAACCGCTCAAAAAGATCCAGGTTGAGTTTCATCTCATAGGTCAGGCTTTCCAAAATTGCCCGTACCACTTCTTTTTTTCTGGTACCCAGGGTAAGACCCAGCATGGCTCCCCGAGAACCCTCGTCAAGATAAGGAGTCCCGGAACCGGCAAAATGCGGTAAAACAAAAAGAGAGGTTGGATACTCTGGAAGGTCTTCTAAAAGAACATCGTATACATCCCGACCCTCCTGCTTGGCCCTGAGGGTTTCCTCATAACCAAATTGATCTCGGAACCAGCGCAATACTGAACCCCCCGAAGCAATATAAGCCAGAGTGATATAATTCCCCTCCACCACGTGGGGATAACAGCAAAAACTATTTTCCATCATCTCCCGAGTCAAAGAAGGAGAACTGCCCAGGTTAAGAGCCACGCATTCCGAGGTCCCTATTCCATACATAGCCTCACCACGTTTACGCACTCCACAACCCAGAACCCCACAGGGCTGGTCATGGCCCCCAGTTGCAACAGGTATCTCTGGTAATCCCCATTCTCGCTGAAGCGAAGAACTCAAAACCCCCACCACTTCTCCCGAAGGCGCAAGACGGGGTAGACGCTCCTTTTCCATTCCGGCCAAGTTCAGAATCTTATCTGACCATTCCTTCTTCTGGACATCAAACATCATGGTCCGGGAAGCGAGTGAATAATCGATGACCGGTTCATCCTGAGTAAGACGAGCAATCACAAAATCCTCCACACAGGAAAATTTCCAGGCTTTCTCAAACACTTCCGGCAAATGCTCACGAAGCCAGAGAATCTTGTTAACCGTATACATTCCGTGAAGAGGCATACCGGTAATTTGAAAAAGCTCAAAAGGATCGATTTTTGCTCTCCAGAAATCCACATATCCCTGCGCCCGAGTGTCAAAATTGGCAATGGCGCTGCAGAGTGGCTTACTGCCTTCACCAAGGGGAACCAGTGTTTCTCCATGTGAAGTCACAGCTATAACATCGATGCGTCTCTCAAGTCGGATTGCAATTTCCTGGACAACAAGCGAAACCGCTTCCCAGATTTTCTCTGGATCGATTTCCAGCCATCCCGACTGAGGAGTCATGAAAGGATATTCTCGCTGAGCCACCCCTAACAACGCTCCGTCTTCCCGAAAAGCCACCCCCTTGCACCCACTTGTACCTACATCAATCCCCAAAAGAACCAATGTCTATTGCCCCCTCTCTTCTCTGAAGTCGTTACCTCGAACCACTATAAAGAGTACCACCACCAGCGCAAGAACCATTAAAAAGATGGAACGAAGGCTCAAAAAATCGATCCACGTCCCCATCAGCCAGGGGAAAAAGAGCGCTCCCACCCCTCCAAAAGCAACGGTGAAACCAATCGCTGTGGCCTGGAGATGGTTAACCTTACTGGCCACGTTGGCCACAATGAAAGGCCAGATTGCCGAGTATCCAAGACCCACTCCACCCAGCGCCAGGAGCACCAGGTTCACCTGACGGGTACTGTTAAGGAGCACAAGGAATGCCAGGCTAATACCCACCGCTAAACGCAATAGCCGCGAGGGAGAGAAAAAACGAGAAAGCTGTGCAAAAAGCAACCTTCCCACAGTTATGGTCCCCCAGAAAATGGCCATGGCAACCCCCCCCACATAGATACCCGCTTTGAGTTCCCGCACCAGATACGTACTCATCCAGGCAGATGACCCAATTTCCGCTCCCACATACAAGAATATAGCC
>JABUEZ010000235.1 GCA_013314795.1 Candidatus Profundicultor aquiphilus
CATTCCGAACACGGAAGCTAAGCCCTCCAGCGCCGATGATACTGCCTGGGCAGCTGGGCGGGAAAGTAGGACGCTGCCGGGATTAAAAAGACCAGGAAAAGCTGGAGAGAAATCTCCAGCTTTTTTTGTATTTAGAGGAAAAAATGAGCGAAGGGAAAACTCTTGTTAAAAATACTATCGTAATAAGTTTTGGCACTTTCCTTTCTCGCATTACCGGTTTGGCGAGAGAGGTGCTGATTTCTTCTCTCTTTGGGGCCACCTGGATAACGGATGCCTTCCTGATTGCGTATACCATTCCCAATCTCCTGCGGAGGCTTTTTGCCGAAGGTGCGCTGAGTACATCTATTGTTCCCGTTTTTTCCCCTTATTTTGTGGGAGACAAAGACAGGAGAAATCCCCAGGATTTCGTTGCTTCGGTATTTACCGGTTTCAGTATTGTGGTCGGATTGATTTGTCTTCTGGGAATTCTGCTTGCCCCATGGATTATCAAGGTCGTGGCCATCGGTTTTCGAAATGATCTCACTAAAGTTCTGGTGGTAACTGATTTTACCAGAATTATGTTTCCTTTTCTTTTGTTGATCTCCTGGTCGGCTTTTGCCATGGGGATTCTGAATACGGTCAACGTTTTCAGTTGGTCTTCCCTGGCACCCGTCTTTTTCAACCTGGGAACGATTTTTGCCCTCCTTTTTTTGAGGCCCTACGTGAGCTTTTACGCCCTGGCATGGGGAGTTGTCTTGGGGGGGTTGTGGCAGTTTATCTTTCAGCTTCCTCCTCTTTACCGGAAGGGGTTTCGACTCCAAATTAAACTCGATTTTTTCAGGGATGAAGGCTTTCGACAGGTCGTTGGGTTGATGCTTCCGGTCACCTTTTCTCTGGCGGTTTCTCAGCTCAATACCCTGGTCGACCGGATTATTGCTTCTCTGTGTGAGGAGGTAGCAGTCTCGGCACTCTATTTTGCAGACCGATTGATGGAATTGCCCCTCGGGGTCTTCGGTATTGCTCTTTCCACGGCCATTTTGCCCTCGCTTTCCCAGAAAGCCTGTCAGGACAACCTCGAAGAGTGGAAAGGGGTTTTATGGCAGGGTATTCGCTGGATTCTGTTCATTATGGTGCCGGTGAGTATTTTTCTCCTGGTTTTCAGTTCCCAGACGGTATCGGTGGTTTACCAGAGGGGTGTTTTTGGGGGATTGACCACCAGGATGACGGCTTCGGCGCTCTTCTTTTATGCTTTGGGGTTAACCTTTTTTTCTCTTGCTCACCTTTTCACCCGGGCTTTTTATTCTTTAAAGGATTCGAAAACCCCGGTCAGGGTGGGGGTGATGGCCGTAGCGCTCAACATCGTCCTTGATCTTGTTCTGGTCCGATATTTGAGCTTTAACGGCCTGGCTCTGGCGACTTCTCTGGCCGCGGTGTTCAACTTTGTCGCGCTCTGGGTACTCATGCAGAAGAAATACTGCCGGCTTAACCTGCCTTTTCAGGCCAGGCACTGGTATCAAAAGGTTATTGTCCAGGGAGTCCTTCTGGCTGTTTTTTGTATGGTGTTGGTCAACGCTTTCAGACAGAGCGCAGAAAGATTTCATCTTACCAGTTTTGTGCTTCTGGTGGTTTTTGTGGCCCTTTTTTATCTACTTCTGGGGTTCTTTCTGAAGGTAGGTGAGCATCGATTGGTGCTCAGTTTGTGGCAGGAACTTCGGGGAAGGTTCCGAAAATAGATGGAGGGTAAACGCGGTGTATAGCATAGCGGAGATCAGGAATTTTGGTATCATCGCGCACATTGACCATGGTAAGTCCACCCTGGCGGGTCGGATCCTAGAAATCTGCCAGGCAGTTCCAAAGGAAAAGATGCGCGAGCAGTTTCTGGATCGCATGGACCTGGAGCGGGAACGTGGCATTACTATCAAGGCTAAGGCGGTAAGGCTTCGTTATTTTTCGAAAATCCAGGGTAAAGAATTCATTCTGAATCTCCTGGATACTCCCGGTCATGTGGATTTCAGTTACGAAGTTTCCAGGGCCCTGGCTTCCTGTGAGGGGGTGTTGCTGCTGGTCGATGCTTCGCAGGGGGTGGAAGCCCAGACCCTGGCGCACGCTCAGGTTGCGTTGTCTCAGGGACTTACCATTATTCCGGTTATCAATAAGATTGATTTACCTGCGGCTGATGTGGAGCGCGTGAAAAAGGAAATCGAAGCTATTCTGGGCAAAAATCATTTGCCTATTATGCTGGTGAGTGCCGAGCATGGCACTGGAGTTGAGGAACTCATGGAGAGAATCATCGAGTTCGTTCCACCCCCTAAAGGCGAAGAGACGCCGTATTTGAGGGCTCTGATTTTCGATTCGCTCTACGATCCATATCGCGGGGTTCTTCCCTTTGTACGAGTGATGGATGGAGAAATCCGCAAAGGGGTGAAAATTATAATGTTCTCTACTCAGAAGGAATTTGAGGTTACTGAAGTCGGTGTTTTTGTTCCCGAGAGAAAAGAGGTAGAGCGATTAGGGCCTGGCGAGGTAGGGTATATCGTCTGCAACATCAAGAACATCCAGGATAGCCGGGTGGGTGATACGATTACTTCAGCAGAATTTCCGGTACGGGAACCGATTCCTGGCTACCGGAAAGTGAAGCCGATGGTATTCTGTGGTTTTTACCCGGTAGAGAGTGAGCGATATGAAAACCTCAAGGAGGCTCTGGAAAAGTTACAGCTGAATGATGCTTCGTTAACTTTTGAAGCTGATTTTTCGGAGGCACTGGGATTTGGTTTTCGCTGTGGATTTTTAGGGCTTCTTCATATGGAAATCATTCAGGAACGAATCGAACGGGAATTCGGGGTCGAAGTGGTGGCCACAGCTCCTCATGTAGTGTACCGGGTGTTGACCAAAAAAGGGGAAGTCATTGAGGTCAAATCCCCCCGAGATTTTCCGTCTTTGTCGGAAGTTGAAGATGCTGAAGAACCATATGTGGAAGTGAAAATCGTTGTTCCATCCCTGTACCTGGGAGGGATTATGGAACTCTGTCAAGGGCGCAGGGGTGTTTTTAAAGACATGAACTTTCTGGATGAGAACACCGTACTTTTAGTTTACGAACTTCCCATGGTGGAAATCCTGCTTGATTTCTATGATCGCCTGAAGGCCCTGAGTCGCGGATATGCGAGTCTGGATTATGAATTTCTGGGATATCGTCCCGCCGAATTAGTTCGGGTGGATATTCTGGTGAATAAGGAAAAGGTGGATGGTTTGTCGTTTATTTCCTGTCAGGAGAATGCTTCGTACCGGGCGAGGGAATTAGTGAAGCGCCTGAAAGAATTAATTCCCCGTCAGCTCTTTGTTGTCTCTCTTCAGGCTGCTATAGGAGGGAAGGTGATTGCCCGGGAAGATATCCCTGCTCTCCGTAAAGACGTGCTCCAGAAGTGTTATGGAGGTGACGTGACTCGGAAGAGAAAA
>JABUEZ010000236.1 GCA_013314795.1 Candidatus Profundicultor aquiphilus
CAGATCGCCGAAGAAGCATTCTACTACCTGGATGCTCCGATAAAGAGGGTGGCCACCTATGACGTTCCCATCCCCTTTGCCCCGGTGATGGAACAGTATGTGGTTCCTTCGGTAGAGCGAATCGTCCAGGAAGCAAGAACCCTCATGAACTCATGAGAAAGGGATGACTCCAACATGGCCTTAGTTTCAATGAAGGAATTGGTAGAGCACGCCTGGAAAAACAGGTATGCAGTGGGATATTTTGAATCCTGGGACCTCGTATCCACCCTGGCCGTCATCGATGCCGCCGAGAAAATGGATGCCCCGGTCATCATCGGCTTTAACGGTGGTTTCCTGGTAAACCAGGAACGCAATGTGAAAGAAAATATCTTCCACTACGGAGCAATGGGAAAAGCCATCGCCTGCCATGCCAAGGTACCCGTGGCACTCCTTCTCAACGAGTGCGAGGATTTCTCCACCATGGTTCAGGGAATCCTGGCAGGCTTTAACGGCGTCATGTACACCAACGACCAGGGAATTCCTCCCCAGGAAGTCCTGACCCTGGTAAAACGTACCGTGGAAGTGGCCCACCTGTGCGGGGTGTATGTAGAAGGAGAGGTGGGCCATTTACCTACAGCGAATGGAGAAAAAGAAATGGGACCGATGGCCACCTTAAGCGACCCGGAGGAGGCCGTCCGGTTTGTGCGAGAAACCGGAGTGGATGCCCTTTCTGTCTCGGTGGGTAACGTTCATCTTCTGGAAAAAGGCAAGGCGCATCTTGACCATAGCCTCCTTGAGGCTATCGGGAGAGCCGTGCAAATTCCACTTGTCCTTCACGGGGGTACCGGTATCGACGAAGGTGACATCAAAACCGCCATAAGCCTGGGTGTCAGCAAAATCAACGTGGGAACTGTTTTAAAGAGGGTGTTTCTGGAATCACTCATCGATTCTTTCGCTGACCCTGAAGTGGAACACAGTAACGTCCATGACCTTCTCGGTAAGGGGGGTAAGAAAGACATCTTGAGTCGTGCCAGGGAGAAGCTCTCGGAGGAAGTGGCCCGGTTCATAACCCTTTTGGGAAGCGCAGGAAAAAAGGATTTGCGGTGAGGTGAAGATATGGTTACCGAAGTGGTGATGCCTTCTGCCGGACAGATCAGTGACAGGTTACGGATTATCAGGTGGTGCAAAAAGGTGGGTGACGAAGTCAAAAAGGGCGAAATCCTTTTCGAGATCGAGACCGATAAGGCCACCATGGAGATAGAGAGTTACCGGGACGGGGTGCTTCTGGCGATTCTCCATCCTGAAAATGAGGTGGTGGAAGTCGGCCAGGTGGTGGCCTATATCGGGGAAAAGGGTGAGCTACCCCCTGAAAATACCGGTCAGAGAGAAAAACTAGAAAGGAAGGAGATTCCCCCAATCCCTCGCCCCCAAGGAAAAAGAGAATCCCCGGAAAAGCCGTTAGCCTCTCCTTTAGCCAGGAGGCTGGCCCGCGAACACCACCTTGACCTTCAGGATGTTTCCCGGGCTCTTTCCAAAGCCGTGATCAAGAAAGAAGATGTGGAAGTGTTCCTCCAGAAAACCCTGAAAGAGGAAACCAAAGACTGGTACTCCCTTCCCCTTTCCCCCTCCAGGAAAGCCATCGCCCAGAAAGTGATGCAGAGCGTTTCCTCCATCCCCCACTATCCCATCTCCATCGACGTGGACATGTCGCAATGTATCGCCCTGAGACAGCACCTGAAAGAGAGTCACAAAATCAGCGTCTCCTATAATGATCTCATCATGAAGTGCGCCGCCCAGGCAGCGGAAAAATACCCCCTGGTCAATGCCACCCTCGAGGGAGAACAAGTAAAGGTCTATCGGAACGTTGACTTTGGCCTGGTGGTGAGGGTGGAGGATGGATTGCTCGTCCCGGTGGTAAGGGCAGTGAACCGGAAATCGCTTCCTGAAGTTGCCCGGGAGAACGAGGAAAACATTCGCAAGGCCCGGAATGGGGGGTTAACCCACGAAGACCTCTCCTCAGGAACCATCACCCTTTCCAACTTAGGGATGTACGGGATAGACCGTTTTACGGCCATCATCTATCCCCCACAAACCTGCATTCTGGCGGTGGGAAAGATTGCCGAACGCCCAGTTTTTAGAGAGGGGGAAATTGTGGTACGCCCTCTTGTGACCATCACCGCCTCTTTTGACCACCGTCTCATCGATGGAGCCTATGGAGCCGAATTTTTGATGGAAGTGAAAAAACTCCTGGAAGACCCCTGGTTCCTGGTAGGATAAGGAGAAACACCCTATACTTTCTCCTTCCCGGCCTTCTTTTTCTCGTACATCCTCAAATCGGCCATTTCCATCAGGGCCTCCAGGGTTTTCCCGTCTTCGGGATATACACTCATTCCGGCTGAAAAGCGGAGCAGAATGACCTCGTCCCCCTCTTCCAGAAGGAGTGGGTTACTCTGCAGGCGCTCCAGAAGTTCCCAGGCTTTTGCTCCCGGGGTTTCGGGAAGCAAAAGCACAAACTCATCTCCTCCAAAACGGGCCAGAAGGTCGTTGCGGCGGAGGTTGGCCCGAAGGTGCTGGGCAAAGAAGGATAACATGCGGTCGCCAAAGAGATGGCCAAAACGGTCGTTGATGGATTTAAAATCGTCCACATCCAGAAAAATCAAAGAGAAAGGCCTCTTGTACCGTTCGGCCAGGGCCAGAATCTCCTCTCCCTTTTCCCGAAACGCCTTGTGGTTCAGGGCCCCGGTCAGGGAATCATGGGAAGAAAGGTACAGGAGTTCGGCTTCGGTTTGCCCCCTGTAAAGGAGGAGTTCCAGGGTTTCCTGGATAACCCGCGCCCGCTGTACATCCGCCCCGGTGAAAGGTTTCTTTCTCCCCCCAAACAGAAGCAGACCCTCTAGTTTTCCGGACACACAAAGGGGCACCACCAGGAAAGGGGATAACCCAGACTCCGAAGAGAGGATAAGCGTGGACCCTTCCCATTGTAAACCGGTAACAAAAACCTCCCGTCCCTTCAAGCTCCCTCTCAATACAGTGCACCGCTGCTCGTCTCTTCCTTCTCCCACCATCACAAAGCCCTCATTGTCCACTCTCGCCAGATACCAGGACTTTTCAACATCAAAAACCGCACCGAGCGATGCCACCGCCCGACGCCAGAAAGTCGTCGAGGTAACCGACTCCCCCTGCAAAGCCCAATGGATAAGGTCAAGCAGGGTCCAGTGGAAAAGATGATCGAACTGGAGCTCCTCCCAGTGACCCATTTCCTGAGTGACGTCAATCCCCGAGAGAGCGAAACCCTGCATTGTACCGGCCGAATCGGAAAGAACCCGGTAATTCCAGCGAATTTGCCGCACCTCACCCCTCTTGGTCAGAACACTTACGATGCGTTCATCTTCGGGGATTGGTTGTCCTTCTCGAAGTTTTTGGAAACCGAGCTTTTCCCTGGAATGTTC
>JABUEZ010000237.1 GCA_013314795.1 Candidatus Profundicultor aquiphilus
TGCGGGTGCCGACAGCGTTGAGTTCTGGAGATTCTGTTTCGGTGACCTTCTGTTTCAGAATCAAACTCTCATCAGGATGGGCCATGATGAAACCCTGGGAGTCAACGAGATACCCATAGCCGGTTTGACCCAGTTTGATGGTGGAGACGAGATTTTTAAGGGTGTTAGTATCCACCGTCGTGGCCACGATCCCCCGGAACTTCCCTTCGGTGACAATGGGGTAGGCGATAACCACGATTTTATTCCCGGTCGATTTGGAAACCACCATATCCGAAACCTGGGGTTTTTGGGTGTCTCTGGCTTTCTTGAAGTAATCTCGATCCCCAACGCTTCCCTGGGCATCCAAAGAAGTCCAGAATGTACCATCGTCAAGGGTGAAAAAGTAAATTTCAGCTTGGGGGTCGGCCTGAGCAAAGGTTTTCAGGAGGGGAAGGGTTCGTTCTGGAGTGAGGGCCTTGACATCTTCAAGTTGAGCCAGCTTCTCCAGGCGCCCGATTTTTTCCGCAATCCAGGCTTCAATGGCCGAGGAGGTGGCTTCGGTGATGGTAAGGGCCCGTTCTTCTGTTTCCCGGGCTAAGTTCCTCTGGAATGTCATGGTGGCGTAATAGGTAACGGCTACGAGGGGCACTACTGCCAGGATGAGAAACCAGATGAGGAGTTTGGTTCTAATACTTCGTACCATGAAACTTCACTTCCTTTTGTGATGGATTTATTTGTAGCTTGCTGGGGGAGGATAAAATTTAATGCCAGCATTTTGTGGTTTCTGCGTTTCACAAATTCCATCATTTGGCAAAAATTTTTATCATCCTATTATAGGAAAGTCGGGAGGTGGAACGGTGATTCGAGGAATCTATACGAGCACGTCAGCGCTCAATGTGTACGAGGTGAAACAGAGTGTTCTTGCCAACAATCTGGCCAATGTCGATACTCCTGGTTTTAAGAAGGATGTTTTCTCTGTGGAGGGTTCGGAAAATGTGGCGCTTTCTCGTTTTGTGGGGGGCGAGAACCCTGCGTTTCTGGGGGAAATTAGTTCCGGTGTTCAACCCGGTACGGAGTCGTATATCGATTTTTCCCAGGGACGGATCGAGCCGACCGGCAATACCCTTGATTTGGCGATAGAAGGAGAAGGGTTTTTTGTGGTGGATGTGGGAGGGGAAGAAGCCTATACCAGGGCAGGGAACTTTACCCTGGATGAAGGGGGAAGATTGGTTACTCTCTCAGGGTATCCGGTACAAGGAAGAAACGGAGAAATCGTCATCCCCAGGGGAGGGACAGTAGTTGTCGATGAGCGGGGTCAGATTCGTGTTGATGGTGCAGTGGTCGACGAACTGCGTATCGTGAATTTTGGAGAGAAATCCGTATTGAGGAAGGAAGGCGAGAATCTCTTCACCCTGAGAGATGAGGGAGTGCAACCGGAGGAAGCTCAGGGGTTTCGAATACGACAAGGATTTTTGGAGAAGTCCAATGTTGATACCATTGAGGCCATGGTGGATATGATTTCCGCCTTGCGAGAGTACGAAATAAGTCAAAAGGCAATTATGAGCCATGATGAAGCCTTGAGTCGAGCAACCAACGATATTGCTCGGTTGGGTTAAGAAGGGAGGTCAAACCATGATCAGGGCGCTATGGACGGCGGCTACTGGGATGCAGGCTAAACAGATGGATCTTGACGTGATTGCCAATAATCTGGCCAACGTCAACACCACGGGGTTCAAAAAAAGCCGGGTGGATTTCCAGGACCTAATGTACCAGGTAATTCGGGTGAAAGGGACACCCACTTCCGACGAAACCCAGGTTCCCTCGGGGATTGAGGTGGGTCTTGGGGTAAGGCCGGCTGCGGTGCAGAAGATTTTTACCCAGGGTGATATTTATGAAACTGGAAATGCCCTGGATCTTGTCATCGAAGGAGATGGATTCTTTCAGGTGCTCATGCCGGATGGAACTGTTGCCTATACCCGGGATGGATCGTTTAAACTCGATGCTCAGGGTCGAATGGTAACGAGTGATGGTTTCCCCCTTGAGCCGGCAATTACCATCCCCCAGGAAGCGGAATCGGTTACCATTGCTCAGGATGGTACAGTAACGGTGAAGATACCGGGTGAGACGGAACCGCAGGAAGTCGGAGTGATTGAGCTGGCGCGCTTTGTCAATCCGGCGGGGCTTTTGAGCATCGGGCGCAACCTTTATCTGGCCACCGCTTCTTCAGGGGAAGCTCAGGTGGGAACACCGGGCTTGGGAGGTTTTGGAACCCTGGCGCAGGGGTTTCTGGAAACTTCGAATGTCCAGATTGTGGAAGAGATGGTTCGCATGATCAGTGCTCAGCGGGCTTATGAAATCAACGCCAAAGCGGTTACCACGGCTGATGAAATGATGAGTATCGCGAATAACATGAAGAGGTGAGCGGGTTGAAGCAGTTTTTTTGCTTTCTCGTCATCCTTTGCTGTCTCATCGAGGGGGTGGCTGAAGCGCTCACGTTGCAGGTGGATCTCAAGGCCAATGTTGAGTGCCGTACCGGCCGACTAACCCTGGGAGACGTTGCTGTGATCTCCTATCCCGATGCACAGTGGGAAGAACGGATTCGCAAAATCGATCTGGGATATCTTCCGCCTTTGGGTGAGGTGCGGGTCGTGAAACCCCAGGAGATTTACGAACGGGTGGTGTCGAAGAATATCCCTGGTCTTGACTATATCTATTTCCAGGGGAGCGATCGGTGCCAGGTGGTGGTAACGGGACAGAGGATTGACCAGAAAGAGTTGGAGACACGCCTCTTACAAGTGCTAAAGGAGAGATTTTTCCCCGACGCTCAAAACGTAGAGGTGGAAATATTGGGTTCAGGGGAAACTCTGGTCATCGGTGCGGGAAATTCCTTTGATCTGGAAATCCCCTCTTCGGTAAAGGCCTGGGGAGTCAACAAAGGAGTGATTCGTGAGCTTGAGGGTGAAACACGAATCCCCTTTACTTTTAAAGTACACGTTTATCGGGAAGTTCTTCGTGCTGCTCGGGAAATCCTTCCTCAAGAGACCATCCAGGAAAAAGATGTAACGCTTGAGGTGGAATTGCTCTCGGCAGAAAATGAAAAGGCTCTGTCCAGTGCGGACCAGGTTCTGGGGAAAAAAACGAAAAAGAAGCTGGGTGCGGGAGACGTCATTACCGAGAACGTGCTGGTGAAAGATACCCTGATTCAGAGAGGGGATCTGGTGGCCATTGTGGCGCAAAAGGGGGGTATTGTGGTGACCACGGTGGGAAAGTCCCGGGGGAGTGGTTCCCTGGGTGATGTGATTGTGGTTGAAAATTTGGCTTCTCGCAAGCGAATGGAAGCCGAAATTGTGGGTGAACGGATGGTGCAGGTGAGGGTAAAATGAAAAAATTTGGATTGGGGATATTTCTTTTGCTTTATTTGGTGGGCAGTGCGTTTA
>JABUEZ010000238.1 GCA_013314795.1 Candidatus Profundicultor aquiphilus
TGAGGGTGGCCACGCAAATACTCTGGGTGCCCTGGGGCGGGAGGGTGAGGGGGAATTCCCGGTCGAAGACCCGGAGACGGGCGTTTTCGTAGGATGACAGGCCGTGGTTCTCAAGGTGCAAAAATACCTGCACCGAGAAGGAAGGCTCGTTTTCGACCACCTGGTACAGGAATTGGGTGGCAAGTGACGAGACCGGGTAACGAAGGTGAATGCACGTGGTCATATCGCGTTCGGCGTGGACGGTGAAGGTGGCCCGATTTTCGGTGTCGTAGAAAAGGCGCAGAAGACGGCCTTCTTCGAGGGAGAACTCCACCAGGCGGGGGTCGATGCCTTCATCGGGGTGGGCCAGGTGAAAGGTGTTCCGTCCTGCCCGAAGGTGGACGGTGTAGGTGTCCTCTTTGATCACGCCCCCCTGGGGGAGAACCCACAGGGTTTCGGTGCGGGGATACTCCCGGAGGAATTCCTGGGCACCGCCAAACGCGGGCATCATTGCCGTTGCCAGAAGAACCAAGAGAAGGAAAAGGGCTTTTTTCATGGGAGGACCTCCTTGAATCGGTACGAAAGGGTGAGGGTCTTTTCTTCCCCGGGCCGGAGGGTGAGGCGGGTTACGGCCTGGGCATTTTCCCACCGCCATTCGGGGGGAAGAGGAATGGTTTCAGAGGAGAGCAGGTTTTCCCTGATTTCAAGAGTTACTTCCTCCTCCGTGGGGTTTTCCACGGTGAAAGTAATGGTTACGGTGCTCACGAAATCGAGGAGTTCCCGGTCTTTGTCGAAGTGGGCTTCTTCCCGGAAGTACTCGCTCAGGCGGCGGGTGACGGAAACCGGAGAAGGAAGGGGCAGAAGAAGCTCCAGTTTTTGGCCGGTCCGGATTCCGGGGAAGGCAAGTTCGCAGAAGGTGTCATCGAGGGTAAGGAGCATGGTTCCGGCCGGCAGGGGTTCGCCCTGGTTTTCCAAAGAAAGGACGGACTGGGCGCGTTCGTTCTGGTAGCGGATGAAGCGTTCTACGGAAAAGGTGCGAACCTCGGGGAAAACCTGAAGCACGGTTTGCCGGGGGATGTCCACCTTTTCCGGGAAGGTGTAGATCTCGTACTCGCTCACCCGCTCCATCTGGATGGGGGCAGGGGCGCTCTCGGGGACTCTACCCATGGCCATGGTATCGGCTTCGGCCTCGGCTTTGAGGGCATATTCCTCTTCGAAGATAGGGGAACCGGAGAGCCAGGAGAGGGTGACGTTTTCGAAGCCCTCTTGACTCTTGTTTTCCACCAGGACTGCCGGGGCAATGGCAAGCGTTGATCCTTCAAGGTGGGCAAAGTAGACCTCGTCCCAGTTGAAGCCATGGAGGAAAAATCCCAGCAGAAAGGGATACTCTCCCTCCTGGGGGGATCGGACGGTGATGAGGGTTCCCTCCGGGGTTTTTTCGGTTTTCACCAGTTCCAGGTTTTCGGCAAGCGGCCGCAGAAGAAGTCGGCCGGCAAACGATTCCTGCTGGGGGAAAAGGAGCCGGTTCTCGTTTGAGGAAAGGGCAAGCCGGAACACCCCTTCTACCCAGGCTAAATTGGCGTTCCGGTACACGGTGAGGCGGGCGTTTTCCGGAGGAACGCGTTCGGCCAAAAGTGCGAAAGCAAGGGGAGATAGCCCGAAAAGACAGCACGCAAGAAGGAAAAAACGGAGTACGTTTTTCATTTCACCCTCCTTAAGAAAGTTGGTTAGGATTATAATATCCCTGAAAAGGGTTTTCGGCAACTCGTGATAAAGGAGGTCACCATGATACAAAGATGGGTTGTGGCTTTGGCGGTGGTTTTTTTGCTTTTTGCTTTTCTTTCCGGGTGTTCGGGATGTTCTGGCGGTTCATCGGGGAGCGACACCGAGGCGATTCGGGGCGTGGTGGAGGGGTACTTTGCGGCCCTGAATGTGCCCGATGAAGAGAAAGCCTACGGGTATGTGCTGCCGGAGAGTGCCGCGGCAGGGTGGCTGGACGCGTTTTTCACCGAGCGGGTTCCCTTTGCGGAGAAGCAGGGGGTGAAGTACGAGTACTCCTTTACCATCAAGGACATCACGGTTCTCGAGGGCGGAAGGGAGGCCCGGGTGCAGATTTCCTATACCTTCCGGACGGTTGGTTCTCAGGGTGGGCTGGCGGCCCCCGAGTTTGAGGAAACCATTGAACTGCAAAAGCAGGGTCGCAACTGGCGCATCACCGTGGCGCCACTGGCTTCATAGGAGGTACCATGAAGGAGCGCATTCCCATGTCGTCGCCGGATATCGATGAGGAGGATATCGCCGCCGTTACCGCGGTGCTTCGTTCAGGGAGGCTGGCCCTCGGTCCCTGGATGGAGGAGTTCGAGCGCAGGATGCGGGAGTATATCGGGGTGAAGCACGCCGTGGCGGTGAGCTCCGGAACGGCGGGGTTGCATTTGCTCGTCCGGGCCCTGGGAATTGGGCCGGGGGATGAGGTGCTGGTGCCCTCCTTTACCTTTGCGGCCAGTGTGAATGCCATCCTCTATGAGGGGGCAAAGCCGGTTTTTGTGGATATCGAACCCGAGACCTATACCCTCGACCCGGAAGACCTGCGCTGGAAAATCACCTCCCGCAGCCGGGCCATCATGGTGGTCGATACCTTCGGCCATCCGGCGGAGTGGGAGGAGATTTTGGCTTTGGCCGACCAGTTTGGGCTTTCCGTCATCGACGATGCCTGTGAGGCCCTGGGAGCGATGTACCGGGGGCAAAAGGTAGGTCGATTCGGGAGCGGAGCGGTCTTTGCCTTTTACCCCAATAAGCAGATCACGACCGGGGAAGGGGGAATGGTGGTGACGGACGATTCCGACCTTGCTGAAGTCCTGCGCAGCCTGCGTAACCAAGGTCGGGGTAAGATGTCTTCCTGGCTCTGGCACGAGCGATTGGGGTATAACTACCGTCTGGATGAGATGTCGGCGGCCCTGGGGGCTTCGCAACTTGGGAAAATCGAGACCTTTTTGGAAAAGCGCGCCCGGGTGGCTGCTATGTACACGGAGCGCCTGAAGCCATTTTCCTGGGTGAAGACGCCCCGGATAAAGCCCTATGCGCGGATGAGCTTTTTTGTCTATGTGGTGGAGCTTGCCGAGGGGTTAAACCGTGATGCAGTCATTCGAGGATTGGAGTCACGTGGAATCCCCGCCCGGGGGTATTTTGCCCCGGTGCACCGGATGCCCTATATTGAGGAACGCCTCAAAGTACAGGTCGGGGAGTTGCCGGTGACAGAACGGGTTGCGGAGCGGACGCTGGCGTTACCCTTCCACAATAACCTCGCCGAGGGTGAGGTGGAGGAAGTGGTAGAGGCGCTCCTGGAAGTCGTAGAGGGGAGGTAACGGGATG
>JABUEZ010000239.1 GCA_013314795.1 Candidatus Profundicultor aquiphilus
TTCCTTGAGGAAAGCCGTCCGGTTCAGTAACCCGGCCAAGGGATCATGGGTCGCCTGATGGGTCATGAGCTCCTCCAGGGCCTTTCGCTTGGTGACATCAATCGCCATACCCACCACCCGGGCAAAGCTTTCTTCATACCCCGGAACTACTTGCCACTTATAGTGCACATGAATGGAATTCCCCGAAAGATCCTGACTTTCCTCTTCCCATTCGTAGGCACGTTCTCCCCGGGCAATGGCCAAAAGATATTCCCGGTATTTGGGGAAGGCATAGGGATCAATCCACCGCCCCAGGCTCTCACAGAGTTCTTTCTTGCTCTTGACCCCGCAGAGGGCTAAAGCCCCGGAATTCGCCTCCAAAATACGCAGCTTCCGAACCACCCCGGCCACTTCTTCCTGGTGAGTGTCAAGATACTTCCCCAGATCTTTTACCCCCCGGGCCTTGAGCCTGTCCACATAAAACTTGAGGGCCGAAAAATCCTCCTCCCAGAGGGGAATAGGAGAGGCTTCGAAAAGCCGGCGATTGAGTTTCTGTTCCAGCAAAAATGCGCTTTCCTGGTCTTTCCAGGCAGTCACATTCTGAATCAGGCTCTCATAGCGTTTCCGCTTTGCATTATAAGCCACCCATTCCTCCACCCACATCGGCGGTTCCCCCACCAGGCGATAACGAAAAACCGCCTGGAGTCCCCGGTTTTCGAGAAAAAGCTGCTTCTCCCGCAATACCGCCTTCCGATCCTTACGGTGAATGAGGAAAAAGAGGTTTCCCTTTTTCTGCAGAAGAAGCTCCCGCGAAAGGCCAGGGCAATCCAGCCCTCCCTCCACCGAAAGGAGGCTTTCCGGAAAACGCTTCCAGACCAGAAAAAGGAAGGGGAAGGATGCCGGATTCAGGCGAAAACGGGGTGACGCTTTGGCCAACAACCAACCCTCCTTCTTAAACATTATAATGAAATTCTAACCAAATGAAAACCCCACCCAAGGACAGCGAGGTTTTTTGACACAGACTGATACTAACCCTCAAAAAAGGAAGGGGCCGACGAACCTCGGCCCCACAAATTGATCTTTCTGGAGAAATAGTGTCCACCAGGGCCACGGCCATCCTGAAAACCCATCGCCACTCCATGAGGCATGAGGTAAACGAAGCACACCTACATCTTGCCGAAAGGCGCCTGCGGGAATTTTCCTTTTCGTTTCAGACCCCCAGGTTATTTGATTTTTAAAACTGGCTTGTCAAATTGCCACAGGTGCCGTATCATATCCCGAAAAACATTTTTGAGGGTAGAACCAATGGCCAAGGAAGAGCGTGATTTTCGAATTATCGGGAAAAAGGCGATTCTCCACATCGAAGACCGGGTGTGTGAAACCCCTTCAGAACTCTTAGAGAGCCGGGCCTTCCGGGAAGTGCTGCAGCGGGCGGTGGAAACCCTGCGGCGCAAAAACTCACCTCTTCTACGCATTTTTGGGGAAAAGGTGGAGAAAGAAGACCTTGACCTTTTGATCCAGGCTTTTGGGCTTTTGACCAAGATTCCACTGGATGTTTTGCCCCGGGTTTTGCCGGGAAGCGAAAATTTCCTGAAGCACCGGATGGAGCTTCACGGCCTGGTGGAATACCTTTACAATTTCTGGCGGGGCTTTGACCGCTTTATTATCAGCGTCTCCGAGCGCCGAAACCTTGATAAACGACCCTACCGCACCTTCAACGCCACCATCGAAACCCTGGCTCACCTGGTACGCAGCACCTACCGGGATATCCAGGAAAACATCGCCAACCGCCATCCCCGGGTATACCGCCAGGTGCGGGCGGGGGCCAACATTGCGGTGATCGCTGTGCCCAGGGAAATACCTCTTCCTGCTTCCTACAGCGAAAAACTCCGAAGGATTCCCATTATCCGGCAGATTCTTCTCCATCCGCCGCTTATTCTGGAACCGCCCATGAACAAACGCACCGGGCGTTTTGAAAAAATCGGGGAAAATCCCTTGGCCCAGATGGAATTCCCCGAGCGGGAATGGCTCGCTTACCCGGCCAAGGTGGGACCGCTCCTGGTTCTCATTTACATCCACGAAAAATTTTACGAGCTCGGGTTCTCCCTGTGTAACCTCTTTGAACTGGCCGACGATGAAGATCTGAAACGGAAACCCGACGCCATCTATGCCTTTGGGGTGCCGGGAGAGGCCCTCGATACCCTGGCCCCATTCCCCACGGTCTTTTTCGACGATGAGGAAAAAGGGATTCTGGTAGCCGCCTGTCCCAACCGGGATGAGTTCGGCTACTTCGGCTACCTCAAAAAGATGGTCCTCACCCTCCACAACATCGTGATGATGAAGCAGGGAAGACTCCCCTTCCATGGGGCTCTGGTACGGTTCACCTTTGTGAACGGCAAAGAGGTGTCCCTCCTCTTAATCGGTGACACCGGAGCGGGCAAGTCCGAAACCCTGGAAGCTTTCCGGGTGCTGGATGAAGAACGGGTGAGCGACATGAGCATCATCGCCGATGACATGGGGTCTTTGCAAATTGAGGAAGGCGTGGTGCGGGGGTACGGAACCGAAATCGGGGCGTTTCTGCGTCTGGATGATTTACAGCCCGGATACGCCTTCGGACAGATCGACCGGGCCATCATCATGAGCCCCAGCAAAGTGAATGCCCGGGTGGTGCTGCCGGTGACAAGTTTTGAGAAAGTCATGGCCGGATACCCGGTGGATGTCATCCTCTACGCCAACAACTACGAGGAAGTCGACGACGAGCACCCCATTATCGAGCGCTTTACCAACCCCGAAGAGGCCCTGCGGGTTTTTGCTGCCGGTGCGGTGATGAGTAAGGGCACCACCACCTCTACCGGAATCGTCCATTCCTATTTTGCCAATATCTTCGGTCCGCCCCAGTACCGCACGCTCCATGATGCCCTAGCTTCCCGGTTCTTTGCGGAATTTTTCCGGATGGGGTTATTCGTGGGCCAGATCCGGACCCGCCTGGGAATCCCCGGCTGGGAACAGAAAGGGCCTGAGGAAGCTGCTCGGGAATTGCTTCGAATTCTGGAAAAAGAGTGATAAGTTTTCTGAGTAAATTCTTGACAACCCCAAACTCTTGTGTTACATTTACTTTTGCCTTCGGGCAGGAAAATGTGAACCTTGAAAAGTAAATATTCCGCCTACTTCCAAATGAATTTGAGTTTTTTGATTTTCAGTCTGGATCAGTCCCTGTGAGGGACGTAAAGGTTTCTCATGGAGGGTTTGATCCTGGCTCAGGACGAACGCTGGCGGCGTGCCTAACACATGCAAGTCGAACGGTCCTCCGGAATTCGCAAGAAGGAAGGA
>JABUEZ010000001.1 GCA_013314795.1 Candidatus Profundicultor aquiphilus
TGGTCCCATAATAATAGGCCTTTATCATCACCGCCGAGGCCACTCCACAATTTCTGGTATTGCTCCAGTCTCCAGGAGGAACCTGAGGCAAAAAGGGAACATCGAGGAGAATACGAGTGCCAGAATTCTCGACAAAACGAGCAGATACCCCACTCTCCAGATCAGGGCTGGAAAGATCAGGATTGGAAGGTAGTACCCCAAGCTGCGGCGCGCAACCAGCAAGAAGCACGACTGCAAACCCTACCACTACCACGAGACTGGACCACTTCTTCATCACGACACCCCCTTCTTTCCGAAGAGGGGGAGGGGCGTTCTTCCACAAGTCCAAAAAAATAAGGAACTTGGCAGCCCGGCCACCATGGCTTTTCGCTTTAGGTCCGTGGCTTTGTGCCCTCCCCTTTCGGAGAGTTTACCCTTTCATTTCCTACCTATAATTATCGACCGAGAAGGCAAAAACTTTAGGGGGCAGAAAGAAAAAATCCTGTAAAATTTTAAAAATTACCTGAAAAAGAATCCGGTATGAAACTGCTGATTTTTCCCTTCTTTCATTTTCTCATAGATCTTTGCAAACTCACACTCTGTTTCCTCAAACGCCTTGAGAATGGCGGGATCAAAATGAGAGGGCATGGTCCGCCCATCTCCCTGAAGGATGATCCGGCAAGCCGTTTCATGATCAAACGCAGGTTTATAGGGCCTTGCACTTCTCAGGGCATCATACTGGTCTACAATGTTGACAATTCTGGCCTCAAGGGGTATTTCCTCACCCTTCAACCCTTTGGGATATCCACTCCCATCCCATCGTTCATGGTGAAAGAGAGCAATGTTCCGTGCCATCTTCAACTTGGCATGCTCGCCAATAATCACTGCCCCATAGATGGTGTGCTGTTTGACCTTTTCCCACTCCTCCGGAGTTAATTTTTCGGGCTTCCGGAGGATCTCTGGAGAAAGATGAATCTTTCCCACGTCGTGCAAAGCCGCCTGCAGTCGAATCCCGTTAATGAACCTTTCCTCCATTCCCAGCCACCTGGCGATAAGGGCACTGTATTCACCGACCCGCAAAATATGATTCCCCACATCCTCGTCATGGACCTCTGCCACCCGGGCCAGAGCAAAAACGGTATATACAAAAGCTTCCTCCGTTTCTCTCATCTGTCCTGCGAGAGATTGAAAAAAGAGACACTGCATTACCAGATGATCAAGAACCGACGCATCGTACTCCGAAACTGGCCTTCCATAGTTCAACGCCACCACCACCAGGTGGTGGCTGAAATAGCCCACCATATTGGAAATCTTAATGTCATAAAGACTCAAACGTCCGCGCAGGGCCACGACAAGGGGGTCTTCTTCCATATCCTGGTTATAGAAAAGAATCCTGGTTTCGGAAGGCAAGATAGGTAAACACCCAAGGTTAACAGGATTTCTCTCCACCTTATCAAAGGCAAAATAGTATTGATGCCACTGGCAGGCTCCTTTCTGGTCAGGAATACCAAGGAAGAGGAGCTCCGGTTTTTCTCGATCTTTCGCGTTTTTGCGCAATATCTGGCTCACCAGAATGCGGTCCACATCTCCAATGAAATCAAACTCCACCGGTTTAAACGTCCGGATCAAGTTCTTGCCAAAAGATGTAAGGTGCATAATACCGGCATAGGCAGAATTGAGCTGGTCATTTAGAGCCTTGACACGCAAAAGCATCCTGATTCTCGCCAGCACCTCAGCTTTATCAAAAGGTTTGGAGAGGAAATCCTCCGCCCCAGCCTCAATGGCCCTGATACGCTCTTCTTTGGCCGTAAGAGAGGTAATCATCACCACAGGGATGTTCCGCAAAGATTTATCCTCTTTAATCTTTTGACACACTTCAAAACCATCCATCTCAGGCATCATGACATCAAGAAGCACGGCGTCAAAATGCTCTTTATTGAGCCGGAACAGTGCTTCTCTACCACTTTCAACCTTCACAACCTCATATCCCTGTGGCACCAACAACACCTCAAGCAAAACAAGATTCGAAGGTTCATCATCCACGCAGAGAATCCTGGGTTTACCGCTCATCATCCCCCTTAGCTCCTTTCCCCCATGATTTTTCTGACGAGCTCCATCAATTCCCTCGTATGGATTGGTTTGGCCAAATAACCGTCCACCCCGGCACGCACAATCTCTTCCTGCTCGCTTCTCATAGCAAAAGAAGTAACAGCGATAATTTTAATTCCCCGGGTAGAAGGATTATCCTTGAGAACTTTGATAGTGGTCAGGCCATTCATAACCGGCATCTGGATGTCCATGAGGATGAGATCCGGTTTCCATGCTGCAGCCATTCGTATTCCTTCTTCACCGTTTGGAGCTTCAGCAACCTCATACTGGAAAAAGGCTAGAAGATCGTGCAATAATTTCCTGCTATCACTATCGTCATCAACGATGAGAATTTTATTCATTCCGCCCTCCTCCTCAACAGTCCTTCAAGAGTAGAGAGAAAGACATTCTGAGAAAACTTACCCTTTTCAAGGATTGCATCCACTTTTTGTAAAAGTCCAGTCTTTTTTCTATAGACAACTCCATGGCGGTCAGAACAACGACCGGGATGCGGGAAAATTCCTCTACAGTTTTAAGCAACTCGATCACCTCGAAACCACTCATATCAGACATCATGAGATCAAGCACCAGAAGATCTGGAGTACTTTCTCCAATCATCCTCAATCCCTCTCTTCCCGAAGAAGCAACTCGAACCTTATATCCCCTTTCCCCGCAACGCTCCTTCTATGATTTCCCTCTCCAGTTGGTCATCTTCAATAACCAGAATTTTTCGGTCTCCCGGAACACTAAAAGCTTCCTCACTCTTCCCCGAAGGAGCAGCCCCCCACCGCAGAAGTTCTTTTCACCGGAAGAGTAAATGTAAAGCAACTCCCTTTACCGTACTCGCTCTCTACCCAGATTTTTCCTCCGTGGAGCTCTACAAGGCGCTTGGTGAGCGCAAGACCCAGCCCAGCACCTTCGTGCTTCTTAGTATAGGGAGATTCAAGCTGAGTAAATTCTTGGAAGAGCTTAGGAATGTCCTCCGATTTGATACCCATTCCGGTATCCTTAACACTGATTTCCAGAAAGTCATCGCTTGCCCGCCTGGCTATTACCTCTACTGAACCACCTTCCGGAGTAAATTTCACGCCATTACTCAGCAGATTAAAGAGTATCTGTTTGAGCTTTCGTTCATCAGCCTCGACTTCGATGTCAGCCTCAGGGAAAATGGTCAACTCCATTTTTATACGGTGCTTCATGGCTTTCTCTCGCAGTAACGATACCGAGGATTCAAGCACTTCTTTGAGCCGGAATTTCTCCAGATTCAATTCCATTTTGCCAGATTCAATTTTGGAAAGGTCCAGAATATCGTTGATAAGATCCAGAAGATGCTGGGAACTTTTGTGGACAATTTCCACATATTCCCTTTGTTTTTCATTCAGTTCCCCGTAAAGGCCGTCTCTCAGGATTTCAGTAAACCCAATGATGGCATTGAGAGGAGTCCGCAGTTCATGGCTCATGTTGGACAGAAAGTCCGATTTGGCCCTGGAAGCCTCACTCAATCTTAAATTTACTTCGTGTAGAGCTCTCTCGCGCTCCTCCAATTCCCAGTTCATGGTTTTCAGTTCCTCGTTCATGGCCCGGAGTTCCTGATTGAGCCGTAACAGGTCTTCAGATAGCTCTTTCTGCGACAGGCTGGCCTTCAGTTCTTGAATGCCTATGACCATTTGATACGTCATTCTTCCGATCATTTCTCGTAATTCTTCTTCATCAAATCCCCGGACTGAACCCAACTCCAGCGCCCCCATTACGTTTTCTCGATAGAAAAGGGGAATGGCCACCACCTCCCGGGGGAAAATCGTTCTTGAAACCATATTCACCGAGAGGGATATTTCCGATGGGATATCCTGAAACCGTACCATCCTCCGGTGCCGAATACACTCATAAATTATTCTGTCTGGTTCAAGTGGTTTTTCAACCCCAAAGGAAGCCACCGCCTCTATCTCCTCTCCTTCCACAAGATACATCACGCCCAAATCCATGTATCCGCACCGGTTTAGATACGATAACACCTCAACACCCAGATCCTCCATGCACTCAAAACTTTTGTTGAAAATAGCCAGAAAACCAGCGTATATTCTTTCTGCTTTTTCTTTCCGTTGTAAAGCTTCAGCAAGCACCGTCCTCCGGTAAGCAAAAAACCCATTGAGCAGGACCATGCACATAATAAAAATAAATATGCTGTCCCGAAGAGGCCGCACTGACGCAAGGATAGCCCTCAGAGGTCGCTGAACGACGACTCCCAGCCCCAGTGTTTCCAGCAAACCATAAACAACCACCACCTTTTCTCTCCTCAAAGGGTCATACACTATCTCTCTCTTTACTTCGCCTTCCTTAAGGCCGATAATCGCGGGAAATTCCTCACCAAATACTCCCCCAGAGTGATAAACCACACCTCCCTTTTTATCGGTGATCACAATCATTTCCTCTGGGAAAACTTTTATCTTCGCTACCATCTCTTCAAGGTAACCCTCTGGATACACCATGAGCAAAACAGCCACATTATCTCCTTCAGCAGATTTCAGGGGGGTCAGTATAAGTATGGCAGGAGCTTCACCCGGCATCAGAGCAAAAAAACCTGATAAAGGGGACCAGGTTTGCGCAAATTGCCGAAACCAGACCTGGTGAGATACATCGCTTCCCGGAAGTACTCTCCCTTCAGGATATTGGGCCAGGACATTCCCTTCTGGGGACAGAACCATAGCAGACTCCATTACCCCTGAAACGGTCACCAGATTTTCTAAATGCCCGGTAACCTCTTCCCAATTTTTTTCCATCAAGGAAACCCTCAAAGAAGGACGGGCAACATACGATTCTCCAAGCTTCAGGGCTTCTTCAAATCGCCCCGAAAAAGATTCGACCATAGCCTGAAGACGATCTTCCTCTTTCTGGAATGCATCCTTTTCCAATATGCCTGTGAAAAGAAACTGAACATACAGGAGAAACAGCAAAAAGGGAAGGACACCGAAGAACACTTCTTTGAGGGCAATCCAGGGAAAGATCGCTTTTCTCTTCGTAAAGCTCACCTCTATCTCATTTTCTGAAAAACATTGCTCCGGGGAATCACTTCCCGATACTCCGTCACCACATCTTCGGGCAGAACTTCTGTTTCTCCCAGCACAAGATATCCTCTGGGGAAAAGAGAGCGCGACACAATCCGAAACACCCTTCCGGCTATCTCCCGCTTCAAATATATAATCACATTCCGGCACAGGACCAGACGATAACTCGAAAACAAACCTTCCCTGGGAATCGTACCATTCGTAATATCGTGATATACAAAATGCACCATTTTCCTGATCCCTTCTGAAAGCACATACTTTTCTCCCTTTTGCCGGAAGTACTGATCAAGGGACACTTTTTTAACTTCCTGCAGGGCTTTCCCTTCGTACTCGGCTTTTCTGGCCTTCTCCAGAGCATCCAGGTCTACGTCGGTAGCAACAATCAACGGCTCCAAAGTCGTGTTTTTCAGTATCAACTCCCTTAGAAGAATAGCGACCGAATATGGTTCTTCCCCCTCACCGCAACCAGTACTCCACATCCTGACCTGTTCCCCTGTATGCCATCTGCAAAGCTCCAGTAAAACAATCTCTCCAACCACTACAAAGGTCAAGGATCCCCGGAAAAACTCGCTCACATTAAAATCAACCATTGAAGAAGGACATCTATTTCCTCAGAATGTTCTCGGAGATAATCAAGGTAGCACGAATAATCTTCCAAGTCCAAAGCCTTAAGGCGGATTTGTATCCCACGTAAAATGGTATCCTGACGGTAAAGAGTAAATTCAATACCTCTTTTTTTTCTTTAGATAGGAATAAAGGGAACCAAGGATTGCTTCCAGTTCGTCCTTCTCCAGAACCATTATACCAGCTTCTCGTCTTCCAAGTTAGAGTCAAGTTACCGAAAAAATGACCAATCTTCTTGAGCGGTACATCTTGAAAAAATCCTCGGGGAATAAACTCTCTCAAAATCCAGTTTTCATTACCGAAAACCATCATACAGGGGAGGGGAAAAAGTGCGGTGGGTTTTTGTCCTTTCAGGTTTGCTGTTTCTTGCCTTTTTCGTGGTTTTTCCCAGCTTCAGCGTCGAAGCCGCTACATACTGGCATTTTACCATTCAAGCCCAGGGAGATGACGGTGAAGAAGAGTGGCTCTGGGTGACGTTGCGCGAGGTGCCCAAAAAAACCTACCACGCCCAGATTCACCAGAAGGTTCTGAGCCTGGGTGGAAAGGGATTGAGTGGGGCTCGCCTCATCCAGGTTCGAGCTAAGGCCTGGCGTAAAGCCTATCGAACCGAGGAAAGTTTTCCTTGTGACACCTATCTTCCCAAATTCGGAAAACGCGTCAAATACTGGCAGGAAAGCTGGAGCAACTGGGTTTTTTGTCAGGGCCAGATTTTACCCCCAAGTGCTGAAGAAAAAGCTCTCCACTTTTCACCCTATTTTGAGCTCAGCCCTATGCGTGCTCATGACGTCCAGAAAATACTCAACCGGGAGAGGCGATTCCTCACCATCACAGAACTTCCAGGAGAGGAAGTGAAAGGAAGGTTTAACATCTATGCAATTGAGTACCTCGATCCGCTCATGCACTACGAGGATACCTGTCGTTCCAAAAAATGGGCAGAACACTATCGTCCAATTCTTCTACGCCTTGACCTTCACAGTGGATACCGGGAGATTGGACGGGGCTTTGCTACGGTCGAAGTCTTCGACCATCTGATTCTCACTTATTCTCTGTATCGTTCTCATTCTCCGGAACACCGTTTCTTCGGAAAAAGAATTGCTAATTTTGGCAGCATTCAGGAATTCTATATCAGCCAGGAACTGGCCTTTGAGGAAACACTGCTCGGTGAAGAAGAAACCGAAAGCGGTAATGAAACTATAGGTTTCCCTGAAGAAAATGCAGAAACTGAGATAGACGAAGAAATCATGGTCTTCACCGAAGAAGAAACCAGCGAAGAAGTGATGACGTTCACCCCGGAAGAAATCGATCTCTCAGAGGAAGAAGGTGTGGAAGTAATCTGGCGCAAAGGGGAAACCCCAGAAGATGTGATGGTCTTCACCGAAGAAGATACAAGATAAAATTCCCTTTTCATGCGGCGCAATGAACTCGACCCCGAAATGATAGCACATTGTTACATTATTAACTATTTACAAAATACTATCACTCTTTTATAGTATTTCCATAACCCTTTTGGAGGAGGGATACCATGAAACGCTTGACACCCAATTTACCTCGGAAAATTTACGAGTTCCCCGACGGCCAGCTCCGATTGGTCAACTGGCGAGAAATACCACCCATGGAACTCGGCAACTGGGCCGGACTCCACGGTAAGATGGAAACCGAACTCATCGTATGCAAGGAAACTACCGGTTCCAAAATGGTGGTGGTGGGTCGTTCGGTTTTCTTTCCCGGAGCCTATCATGACCCCCACTTTCATCTTTACGCCGAGGAAGTCCTGTACTGCCTCAGCGGCAAAGGTATTGCCGGAAGTGGGGATAAAGAGTACCTGCTCACCCCTGGTGACGTCCAGTTCGCCGCGGTGGGGGAAACACACTGGCTTCGAAATCCTTTCTCGGAACCCCTGGAATTCATCTGGATATATAGTGGTAACGGAGTGAACATGCCCAGTGAAAGCGGATACTGCACTTCGGACCTCTTCAAAGAAGCCGAAGAAATCATCAGGAAAAATCAGATTCCTGAATAATCGAGGAAGGATAACATGGAGAGTTTAGCACTGAAAGCCCAGAGCGTGCTTCGTCTTTTTTCTCTGGAGGGAAAGGTTGCCTTAGTAACCGGGGGCGGTAAAGGCCTTGGGGAAGCCATGGCCTACGCCCTTGCCGGGGCCGGGGCCCATGTAGCCGTCGCCGGGAAAACCTTTGCTAACGTAGAAAGAGTAGCTCGGGAGATCTCTGCCATGGGAAGGCATTCCCTGGCTATTGAAGTTGAAGTAAGGGACAAACAACAGGTAGAGAAAATGGTTGCTCAGGTGATGGAAGAATTTGGACGTCTTGACATCCTCATCAACAACGCCGGTTTTGCCGATGTAAAACCCATTACTGAATTCCCCCTGGAACTGTGGGAGTACATCATGGACGTTAATGCCAAAGGAACATTCCTCTGCTCTCAGGAAGCCGCCAAAGTGATGTTGAAGCAGAAAAAGGGGAAAATCATCAATATCTCTTCTCTGCAAGGTTCGGTGGGAAGACCCAAAGATCCTGCGTATGCCGCCAGCAAAGCGGCAGTCAATCTTATGACCATGTCCATGGCCTGTGAATGGGGAAAAGAGGGAATCTGTGTCAACGCCATTGCTCCCACCTGGTGCTGGACAGACCTCACCGCCCCTCACCTGCAAAAGGAAAAATTCTATCAGGCATTGCAAAAAAGAATTCCCCAGGGACGAGCCGGCAATCGCGAGGACCTTTTCGGCATAGTGGTTTTTCTGGCTTCCGATGCTTCAGATTTCATAAACGGGGCCATCATTCCTGTGGACGGAGGAGCCATCGCCTGCGACGGTTTCCCCGAAGTTGAAGACTCTGGAGAATAACTCTTTTGCCCCAGGCTCAACCACCTGGGGCAATTTCCAACCCCCTCATTCGCCGGCTGTGGTCAGGCGCATTCCTTCAATAAAGTACCGCTGCAACAGCGCAAAAAGGAGAATAGTAGGAACAGACGCCATCAGTGCTCCGGCCATAAGGCTGGGAATGTCGGTTCCTGAACCAGCTCGAAAACCCTGGAGTTGTGCAAGACCCACCATGATTGGCCGAACACTGGCAGAGCGGGTGAGGACCATTCCAAACATGAGGTCGTTCCATATCCAGGTAAACTGGAAGAGAAAAAGAACCGCAACGGCCGACCTGGAAAGCGGAAGATATATTTTCCAATAGACCTTAAAATTGGAACACCCATCCAGCTTAGCTGCTTCCAGAACCTCTCCAGGTAAAGTCAAAAAATAGTTTCGAAAAATAAACGTGCAGAAAGGAATACAAATAGCAATATAAAAAAGGCTCATACCTAAAAAGGTGTCATAAAAACCCGTGGAGATATACATCTTGAAAAGAGGAATAAGGTAAATCTGGAAGGGGAAAATGGTTCCACTCCAGATGACGAAAAACCAGCCGAAGGCTCCCTTCACTTTCAATCTGGCAATACTGAAAGATGCCAGAGACGAAAGAAATATGGCCCCCCAGGCTCCCAAAAGACCGTAGATAAGACTATTGATAAAATATCTTCCCAGTTTGGCCTGATTCCAGGCTTTGATCAGGTTAGGGCCGAAAAAGTTCTGAGAAGGCAATTGCCAGAACCTCTGTATTCCAAACTCCTGATTGCTCTTGAAGGCCAAAAGCACAGTGGGCCAGATGGGAAGAATCCACAAAAACCCAAGCACAATCATTATGGTATAGATAATGAGACTCCTCACTTTCATAATCCTATCTCCTCAATAATGAACCTCCCGCTTGGTTACCTCTCGAACGTATATCCAGGAAACAAAAAGAACCACCACCGAGAGAAAAATGGCAATGGCTGCCCCGTAGCCCATATGGAAAAGCACAAACGACTCCCGAAACATCGACACAGCCAAGGTTTCAGAAGAACGATATGGACCACCATCGGTCATTACATAGATGATATCAAAGATATTGAAAGAATTGATGAGGCTCATCGCCACCACCACGGTGGTAATGGTTCGAAGCATGGGAAAAACCACATAGCGAAACGTCTGCCACTCGGTGGCTCCGTCGATTTTGCAGGCTTCAACTGGTTCAGTAGGTATAGTCTGAAGGCCGATGAGGAAAATAACCATATTCATCCCCACCGTTTTCCAGGTCCAGGCCCAGATCATCGCATAGGTATTCAGGGGTACTTCAGACAGCCAGGAACGGCCTGGAAATCCCAAAAGACGCAACAGCGTATTAACCACTCCAAGATCCGGAGAGTACATCCACAGCCAGATGAGGCCGGTCGTTACCGCGGAAATGGTCAGGGGAATGTAAAAAAGAGACTTAAACAAATTGGCCAGCCGAATACGGTTGACGAAATAAGCAACCAGAAGTCCCAGAAAAACAGAAAAAGCCAGAGTGAAGATAACCCAAATAACGGTATTCCTAAGCGAAGTCAGAAAGACATGATCCCGGACAAACTGAAAATAATTACCGAAACCGATAAATTTGGGAATACCCAAACCGTCCCACTTGGTAAAGCTCACGACCACGGTGTATCCAGCAGGGATCAAAAGAAAAATAACCACCATAGCCAGAGCCGGAAGAATAAAAAGATAACTGCTGAGTTTTTCTCCTACCAACTGTATGACCCCCCAGCATTAAAAAAAGGGGGCAAGTACTGCCCCCCTTTTTTTAATGAGAACTCCAATACGTATCAGCAACTTTTTGCAAATCTTCCAGAATCTGGTCCATCTTCCCCGGGTTCAAAATAAATTCTGCAAACTTATCGACCGCTTCCTCACAGATATCGGTGGGAGTGGCTTCCCAGAAGCGGTTAATCAAACGATAGTTTTCCTGCGCAACCTGCTTGACCACGTTCTGCATGGGCACCGAGAGGAAATCCGTAGAAGTCTTCTTATTAGAAGGAACAAACCCCATGAGCTTACACCACTTGTACTGGGTCTCAGGACTCATCCACCAGTCAGCAATCTGCAGCGCCTTTTCCTTGCCAGGGGCGTTTTTCCCCAGAAGCATGGGTGCCGCTTCATAAATAATTACCTTTCCCACCTTGGGGTCAATGGAAGGAAGGATAAACGCACCCACATCTTCCCCAACCTTAAGCCCCATCTGAATCAATTGACCCTCATACCAGTTTCCAATCAAAATCATGCCTGCTTTGCCCTGAGCCATAAGACGCGGGTAATCGGCAAAAATGTCTGTAGCAGGATCTGAAAAGTACCCCTTTTCAATCATTTCCTTCCACAGGGCGAAGACCTTTTTGACCGGCTCGTCGGTGTACTTTGCTTTACCCACCATCAGGTCAATGTACACATCGGGATTGGTCCGAATCATAAGGTCTTCAAAATAAATGAAGGTGGGCCATCTTCCCTGAACAGTACTTCCCAGAGGAACAACCCCATTGGCCTTCAGGACGTCGCAAATTTTGATAAACTCTTCCCAGGTTTTGGGTTCCTCCAGCCCAAATTTTTTGAACACCGGAATACTGTAGTAGACAACCCAGTACGCAAGTTTGGTGGGCACACCGTAAACCTTTCCGTCAAACTCGAACGCGTCCCTGAACGCCGGGTCGTACTCATCCTTATGTTTTTCCCACAGAGCCGTCACGTCTTCCACAAGTCCGGTATCCACCAGGGGTTTCATGCGAAAATCCGACCACCAGGTGAAGAGTTCCGGCGCCTTACCGGTAGGTAAAGCCGTCCTTACCGCAGACATGAATACATCCGTAGTGGGAAAAGGGGTCGGGGTAAACTCAATTCCCAGTTCCTCAGCACAGATTTTGGCCATTTCGGTAAACGGTGTCTGCCAGTCGGGTGCGCCCCCCTTATCGTGCATCAGAACAATTTCCTGTGCCCAGAGTTGAAACTGCAAAGCAAAAACGCCCAGAGTAACCACAACCACAAGCCACCAGAGTTTTTTCACGAAAATCCCTCCCAAAACAGATTTTTGGAAAAGTAACTACATCAATTATAAGATAAGGAAACCAATAAAATACAGTTTTTTCATTTTCTATTCTTCTCCAAAAGGAGATTTTGTGGTTTCTCTGTGACATTTCCCTTGAAGCCGGTGCCATTTTACAGTATGGTAGAGTTTTTACCAGGGAAAAGCGCAAAAAGGACCCACCATCTATGGCTATTTGACTTTCTCTCTCCCTTCCCTTACAATCCAGAAAAAACCTGCAGGAGGTTACCATCTTTGGAGAGAGAAAAAACCCAAAGAAAGATCATGCTTGGTAATGAAGCTTTTGCCCGGGGTGCTTATGAAGGTGGAGTAGAGGTTGCTGCCGGTTACCCCGGCACACCGAGTACCGAGATTCTTGAATTCCTCAGCAAGTATTCCACCGTTCATTCCCGATGGTGTCCAAATGAGAAGGTTGCTTTTGAAGTTGCTGCTGGAGCTGCCATCGGAGGAAGAAGGGGCCTGGCGACCATGAAACATGTGGGATTAAACGTTGCCAGCGACGCCCTGATGACTCTGGCCTATACCGGGGTTAACGCCGGATTTGTTTGCATCGTAGCCGATGACCCGGGAATGCATTCTTCCCAAAATGAACAGGATTCTCGAAATTACGCCCTTTTCGCCAAGGTGCCCCATCTTGAACCGGCCAACAGTCAGGAAGCATTGACCTTTACCCGCCTGGCATTCACCATTTCAGAAGAATTCGATACCCCGGTGCTCATTCGTTCCACCACCCGGGTTTCACACAGTCGGGGTGTGGTGGAAGTCGGAGAACGAGAAACAGTTCCGGTACGACCGTACCAAAAGTGTGCTCCAAAATTTGTGATGATTCCAGCTTTTGCCCGCGAACGACGAAAAGTTCTGGAAGAACGGATCAAGAAGCTCCAGCAATGGGTCGAAGAAACTCCCCTCAATCAAGCAGAACTTCGTGATTCGTCCCTGGGAATCGTCACGGGGGGAGTACTCTACGATTACCTCCGGGAGGTTGCCCCATCGGTTTCCATCTTCAAATTAGGGGTTGGATATCCGCTTCCGGTACAAAAAATCCGGGAATTTGCTCGTAAGGTAGAGCGACTCATTGTCCTTGAGGAACTCGATCCCGTCTGGGAAAGAGAACTTAAGGCTCTGGGGATACCAGTTGAGGGACGAAGTGTGTTTCCCGGCATCGGTGAAATTACACCGGATATCATTATCGAATGTCTATTTCCCGAAAAGAAAAAAGAATACGTGGAAGTGAAAGAATATCTTCCCCGCCCACCGGTTCTCTGCGCAGGTTGCCCGCATCGCGGTGTTTTTAAAGTTCTGAAAGACCTGAGTGCCACAGTTTGCGGTGATATCGGCTGCTACACTTTGGGGACCTTGCCACCTCTTTCCTCCATGGACACCTGTATCTGCATGGGTGCTTCCATTTCCGTGGCCGAGGGCATCAAACTTGCTCATCCTGAGCTTCCAGTGGTGGCCGTTCTCGGCGATTCAACTTTCATCCACGCCGGCATTCCACCACTTATTGACGCCGTATACAACAAAACTCCTATCCTGGTCCTTATCCTTGACAATGGTACCACGGCGATGACCGGCGGACAGGATCACCCCGCCACCGGGAAAACCCTCTCCGGAGAAGATACTGTGCGTCTCGACTTTCTGGCTCTGGGACAGGCCATCGGGGTTCCCCGAGTCGAACGAGTTAACGCCTACCACATCGAAAAATTACGCACGCTCCTTCAGGAAGCTCTCGCTGCCAAGCATCCTACCCTCCTCGTTGTCGAGGGATTGTGTCAGCTCAAAAAGAAACACCGCGGCACCCCCCTTGCTATACAGGATATGTTCTGTCTTCTCTGCGGCCTATGCGCCAGCACCGGCTGTCCAGCCATCGAAAAAGGCGATGTGATCCGTATTACTTTCGAACGTTGTGCCGGATGCGGAATCTGCGCCGATCTTTGTCCTTTTGAAGCCATCGAGGAGGTGAAAACACCATGAGGGGGAGTTTGATTCTCTGTGGGGTCGGAGGAATGGGAATTCTCAAAGCAAGCGAAATTATTGCTGAAGTTCTCCTTCAGAGCGGATTCCTGGTGCGACAGTCCGAAGTCCACGGTATGGCCCAGCGCGGCGGAAGTGTCGTCACCCATCTCCGTTTTGGGAATGAAGCATATGCTCCACTTCTTGCCAGGGGTGAAGCAGACTTCATGCTTGCCTTTGAAGAAATGGAAGCATTACGCTATCTTCCCTACCTCAAAAAAGGTGGCACGGTCCTTCTCAACACTGTCCGCATGTGTCCACCTGGAATCGAAATGAAACGATACCCTCAAGCAACTGTCGACATACTCAAAACACATGGATTTACTGTGATTCCTCTCAATGCTACCGAAATCAGCCTCCAGATTGGTGACATTCGCACCACGAATATTGTACTCCTGGGAGGATTTAGCACCATTTTCCCTATTAACGATCCCGATATCTGGAAAAAAGCCATCGAGAAGGCACTAGCCGGAAAAAACCTCCCCAAAAATTTCCTTGCTTTCGAGGAGGGCAGACGGTGCGTCGAGTCTCTGTAATTCTTGCTGGGATTACCATCCTCATTTGCCTGGGAACAGTGTACTCTTACAGCGTGTTTCGGGTGTCTTTTGAACAAACACTTGGTATCAATGCTGTCCAGAGTGGTCTCCCGTATATGCTTGCCCTCTTTTTTTACGCTTTTTTCATGCCTATCAGCGGTAGGTTTGCGAACCGCTTCCCCCCACACTGGATAAGTATCGCCGGGGGAAGTCTCATGAGTTTGGGATGGATTTTGGCAAGTGTTTCTCCTTCTCTCCTTTCACTGGTTCTTTTCTACGGCGTCCTGGGAGGAACCGGGGTGGGTATCGCTTATGGAATGCCGCTTATTGTAGCGACCCGCGCGTTCCCAGAAAAGCCTGGATTTGCCCTTGGCGCAACGGTGATTGGCTTCGGCCTTTCTCCTTTGATTACGGCACCACTTGTCCGATATCTTACCCACTCTCACGGGCCATTTTTTGCTCTCCGAGTCATGGGAATTGCGTTCTGGATTACTACCGTTACGCTTTCCCTTTTCCTACGTTTCCAATCCCCATCGGTTGCCTCTCACAATCCACACTCCAGCCCAACCACAAGAGTCACTACCTTCAAGACCCAAAAATTCTGGCTGCTCTGGTTTTTCTTTTTCATCGGAACGTTTGTCGGACTGACGACCATCGGCATGACAACATCCATCGCCCGAGAAATCGTTGGACTCACACATCAAACGGCTACCTTAAGCGTTTCCTTATTTGCCCTTTTCAACGGCCTGAGTCGACCTCTTTTCGGTTACCTTGTCGACCATTACCCTTTTCGAATCGTCGCATCTCTCTCGTACTTCCTCCTTTCTCTGGGTCTCCTGTTCTTTCTTCTTTTCCCAAACCAACCTCTTGTGTACTTTTTCAGCATAGCCCTCCTGTGGATGAACCTGGGAGCCTGGCTGGCAATAGCGCCATCGGCAACACTGCGCTTCTTTGGAGCAGAGACCTACGCCCAGAATTACGGTCTTCTTTTTACCGCTTACGGCGCTTCTGCACTGAGTGGAACATTTTTTTCGAGCCTTCTGCGCGACCTCACCGGAAGCTACATGACGATTTTTCTCGTTAATCTCTTGCTTGTATTATTGGGTTTTAGCTTCCTCTGGACTTTCCTGAAGGAGGGCCAACACCCGTGAATCCAGTACAAAAAGCCTGGACGGTAGTCATCGCTGGTTTTGGCGTCAATCTTACCTTAGGGTTTCTCTATTCCTGGGGAGTCATCGCCTCAGCACTCTCCGACCAACTGGGATGGAGCGCAATTCAAACCCAGATCCCGTACATGGTCGCATCGATCACGTTTGCCCTTTCCATGATTCCAGGGGGACGTATTCAGGACCGCAAAGGCCCCAGCGTTCCACTCTGGCTTGCCAGCGCCCTGGCCGGAACGGGTTTTTTTCTGGCTTCCCGCTCTCTGAATGTTGCCGGATTAACTCTTTTCTTCGGAATATTCTTCGGTCTGGCAATGGGTTTCGGGTATGCCGCTCCCACCCCCGCAGCAGTAAAATGGTTCCATCCTCAAAACCGGGGGCTTATTTCTGGAATTGTGGTTAGCGGCTACGGCCTGGCTCCCATCTACATTGCGCCCCTTTCCCATTTCCTGCTTTCCCACTACGGTATCGAGGGTACGTTTATTATCTTCAGCCTCCTTCTCACTGGTATTCTCTTCACATTGTCATTCCTGATTACCAACCCTCCACCAGCTTTCTCTCCAATAACTATTTCTTTTGGCCGAAAAGTTCCCCTGGCAACTGCCAGGGATTATTCCGTTACCGAAATGATCCATACCAGAACTTTCCTGAAACTGTGGGTTCTATTTTTTCTGGGCACCTTCTCGGGTCTTCTTGTCATCGGTCAGATGTCAAAGATTGCCCAGGAAGTGGCAGGCATCGAACAGGGATTTCTTTTGGTAATGGTTTATGCCCTGGCCAATTTCCTGGGACGTCTGAGCTGGGGTTCTCTTTCTGACCGTATCGGGAGAACCAAATCACTCCTTTTCACCTTTGCCATCCAGGCCGGAATCTTTTTCGTTTTCGAACGAATGACCAATCCTGTTTTATTATTCCTTGCGAAATCCTGTGTTGGCTTTACTTTCGGAGGTATGTTGGCTCTATTTCCCGTCCTCTGCGCCGATTCCTTTGGCCTCAAAAACTTAGGACTCAATTACGGCATCCTCTTCACAGCCTGGGGGGCAGGTGGTGTGATTGGTCCATTCATCGGAGGCCTTTCCCGAGATCTCACCGGTGGTCACACCTTAAGCTTTTTCATCTCCGGATGTGCCAGCGTTCTGGGAATCGTCCTGAGTGTTTTACTTCCATCAAAAACTCACCAAGTGAAATAACTTTTACCGGGGAGGTGAATAACCTATGCCGATTTCTCGGGCAATCAAGCCAAACATGAAATGGATTTTCTTCCTATCCTTCTTTATTGGGATGTGGTTTGTGTGGCAAGGCTTCGTGGTGGCATCCCCTCCCATTCGCGGGGTATGGATAGACACGAAAAGCATCCCCACAACCCGAGAAAGTATCACTGCCATAATCGAACGTCTCCAAGAAGCTCACTTCAATGCGATTTTTCTGGAATCGTTTTATAACGGCAAAACCGTTTATCCTTCTCAGTTCCTGGCGTCTTTGGGTCTTTCTCCCCAGATGGACATCTTCGCCCGGAGTGAGATTGATCCCCTACAAATTTTCCTTGAAGAAGCCCATAAGCGAGGAATGGAAATCCATGCCTGGATGCACATATTCTATATCAGTCGCAATGAACCGGGAGAACTCCTTACCCATTTTCCTCACTGGGCCGTGGTCAGTAAAGACGGAAAACCCGGTTACCAGAGCGGGACAAACTTTCTTTACTGGCTATGCCCCTTAGAAGAAGAGGTGCAGAATTTTTATCACAAGCTCCTGGAAGAACTGGCTGACCGGTATCCTCTCGATGGTATCCAGTTTGACTACTACCGTTTCCCCGAACCGACCCTTGCCGACACCTGTTACGCTGAAAAGCACCGCCGTGCCCTTCTGAAACAGTACGGCGTTGACCCAATAACCATCGATCCCCTCAAGGATGGAGATCTCAGCCAGGCCTGGATTCAATTCCGGGCAGATGGTTTGACCGAATTCACCCGTACCCTTACCACAAACCTTAAAAAGAATCACCCCCAGATACGCCTTTCCTGTGCCGTGAAACCCCTGGGATTCCCTATAAAGCGGTATCCCGGATCGCTACAGGACTGGCCTCGCTGGGCTGAGGAAAATCTTTTCGATTTCCTTGTACCCATGACCTATAGTTCTCGCCCGGCAGAATTCGAGGGAATGCTTCTCTGGATAAGAACCTTCGCGCCTCATACGCCTCTCCTGGCCGGAATCTGGACCATGAATCTCAATACCTCCACCATTCTCGAAGAGATCGAACGAGCAAAACAGTATCCCTTATCAGGGCTAGTATTCTTTGCCTATCCTTATCTTACCGACGAAATCATGAAAGCCCTATCACAGCGTGAACCATACGAACACGAAGCTCGAACCATCCCTTCAGTTTCTTTTTACCGGGAAAATGCTCGCACCATCAAAGCTTCCTTCACCCAGGAACCTATCGCCGTGGATGGAAAACTGGATGAACCCACCTGGCAGAAAATTCTTTTCCAAAACCAGTTTACCCTCCTCAGCGGTGGCCCAAGCGAAAAGAAGACCGAAGTCGCCGTACAGTATGATGAAACCAAACTCTATTTCGCCATTCGAATGGAAGATTTTCCAGAACGGCCGCTTCGCTTTGGGACAAGAGACGAACCGGTGTTCTACGAAGACTCAGCGGAAATTTATCTCGATCCCTTTGGCAACGAAGGCATTTTTTACCAGCTGGCCATAAATGGTAATGGAGGAATTTATGATTCCTTTTCCCTCACCGGACCTTCCTGGAACGGCAACTGGGAAATAGGCGTGGAACGCACCGGAAGTACCCTCACCATGGAAGTCGCCATCCCTTTTGCGGAACTTAAGGTGCAAAAACCAGAACCAGGGAGTACCTGGGGTATTAACTTCTATCGAAATGAACCACAGGATGGACTGTTCAGTGCTTTCTCTCCTGTTCCAGGGGTATACCCTGCAGTGACACTCCTGGGAAAGCTGCGGTTCGAAAAATAGCCCATAAAACACCTATGGGGAGTTACCTTTAGCGGGAAGGTAACTCCCCATAGGTGCAAGGAGGGGATTTTCGTTATTCAGATGTGTCATTCATTCAACTTCCGGAATTTAATTATATAAGGGATCCATATTTTGTCAATACCCCGATCAGAAATTTTTAAAAAATTTTGGAAATCATTCTTCCATCTCTTCTCGAGCATCCCGGAGGAGTTTTTCAAGCTGTTCCACGGTAAGGTCGAGTTGAGTTTCATTATAGCAACTCGTCTCACCACCGCTACGAACAAAATTCCGGTAGTGAACCCGAAACACACCTGGAGCGACTTCCCGAGCGTTGTCGACCACTTCTACCCAGTAAACCTTATCATCGTAACCAAACACTTCTCGGGCACGAACGGTTTCCTTCTCTGCCTGCCAGGCAAGGTATCGGGGATACAAATCACGGAAGGCGGAAACAATTTCTGGACCATCCCCACTCGGGGTTGTGGGTTCCTCTGGAGGCGTTGCAATTGTATCATCATCACGAGTTATATCCGATGGAGGCGGTAAATCTTTATCCAGACCTTCCGGCGATGATTCATCAATGTTACTCTCCCCCAGGAATGCAAGCATAGAACGAATGTTGGCTTCAATTTCACCCAGATTGATCGCTCCCTCAAAGGAGGACACCGGTACCACATCGCCACTCTGGAGGCGAACCAGAATTCGATAGGACACAAAAAACCGATCATTCTCTACCGGCGTCCCGGCATGGAGAATTTCAAAAGAGTAGGTATTTTGTGCCCCGTGGGATCGGTCCCAATTCTCGAGCTCTCTTGCTTTTCTTTCCAGATAACGGGAAAGAACCGTCCGATAACGAGAAAGAACTTCATCTTCCTGAGGCTTTTGATAGCCTGTGGAAAATCCCGAATCCTGAGACACGTCAGTATTTTCCATATCCTGGGACAAGTCAGAAATACCACTCCGTAGCTTTCCTTCCAAATACTGGATGGCTTCCTGAAAATCTTTGGGAGTTCCCTGGGTTTTATCTTCATTGACCAGAACCTTTTCTCCGGCCTCGTTGTATCCAAAGATTTTCCAGCTCACCTCATAGATACCAGAAGCGATTTTCACCGCCTCACCCACCTCGGCAAAGAATGATTTCACTCCACCGGATCTGGCGATCTCAGCTTCGATATATTCCTTAAGGAGCTTGCGAAAGGAAGAAAAAAGTCGTGTTTCTTCTTCCGATACCGTTTCTGACCCAGGCGAAGGAATAGGGGTAGGAGCGGTAGTAAGTTCTACCGGAGAAGGGGAGGGTAAATTCTCCGGCTGTGGGGAAGGAGAAGGCGTTACCAGGCGGCGTTCAGCTTCCCGCTGCAGACGGGTAAGATCTGAAGCGACACCCTGCCAGAGCGCCGTAACAACAGCACTCTCTTCCTGGGCAAGAATTTCTCTTTGAAAACGGAGCTCCAGACTGCTCATCCAGAACCGATCGATCTGGGAACGGAGACGTTTTTCGAGTTTTTCTCCCAGAAGGTCTGCCTTGTACCCCTTTCGCTTGAGTAACTCCTGATACATCTTTTCCTGCACCAGGTAGTACCCACTCCATCCCATAACGGCCGACTCAAAAGCCGTACTCTTTGACTCCTCACTCGTATCTCCCCGTTTCCAGTCGATAAGGCGCATTGAACGATAATTCCGGTAAATGGATTCCTCAAAACGGGGAATAACAACGTAATCCCGGACCACCTCGAGGCTCGTTTGATAGACTTTCACAGCGGTGAGAAAGGTCTGGAGGGGACCCGGAAGAAGCACCGACTTCAGGTTATCGACAAAACGGTCGAAAAGCTCCAGCATCGCATCATTATCCTGAGCCGTAGCAAAAAGATGCACCACCTTCACGGCAAAGGTTATTCGCTCTAAGTTATCAAAAAGAGACGGAGCTTCATCATAGATGAGCTCCAGAGTATCCTTGGTAAGGCCCGTCAGTCGAGATGCTTCCTCAATCACCTCACCCCGCGAAACCTCATCCAGGGCAAATCCATGCGACGTTACGAGAAAGCAGAAAATAGAGAGCAGGACTATCGCGAGACTCTTTTTCATGGTGGGATTCCCCCTTTAGGGGGCATTATCGCATCACCATCGGAGAATGTCAATGAAATAGGCACTCAGAGCATTTCAAAAATCTCCTCTGTGTTCATTTCATGTTCAGGATGAATCCGCCCATAAGGACCAGAAGTGAGCTTTCCTCAGGCCCATATAAACGATACAATATTCCCATGATCCAGAGAGAACGCCTGAAAGAATTGAACAACAAACCCCTTCAAGAGGGAAGCTATATCCTTTACTGGATGCAGGCAGCCCAAAGAGCAGAATGGAATCATGCTTTAGAGTATGCCATTCAAAAAGCCAACGAACTTCAGAAACCCCTCCTGGTTCTTTTCAGCCTCACCGATCGATTTCCAGAAGCCAATGCCCGTCATTATCTCTTTCTCCTTGAAGGATTACAGGAAACCCAGAGAAAACTTGCCCAGAGGGAAATAAGAATGGTTGTTTACCTCGGTGACCCGGTGGAAAACGTAGCGCAATTTTCTCAAAAAGCGACGTTTCTTGTCACCGACCGGGGGTATCTCCGCATTCAGAGAGAATGGCGAGAAAAAGTGGCACAACAGGTGAATTGCCCCTTCTGGCAGGTAGAAACAGAAGTCATTGTTCCGGTGGAAGTAGTTTCCCCACATGAAGAATACGGAGCGTACACCATCCGTCCCAAGTTGAAAAAACAACTCAACCGTTACCTGATCCCACTCCGAGAAGAGACGGTTCGCATTCCCTCCCTGTCTTTTCCAGCATTCCCCCATGAACTCGATCTCTCCGCCCCAGAGAAAATCCTCGAATATTTGGGCATCGATAAAAACATTGCGCTCCTGCCCCACCTGGGTGGTACAGACCGTGCCAAAGCGAAACTAAAGGAATTTATTGCGCATCATCTATCCCGCTACCCTACCTCTCGAAACGATCCCTCTCAGGATACACTCTCTGCTATGAGTCCATACCTTCACTTTGGGCAGATTTCTCCCCTTTTCATCACTCAGGAAATCATCGGTGCTCCTGTCCCAGAAGAAGTCAAGGAAACATATCTCGAAGAACTCATTGTCCGAAGAGAGTTGAGCATGAATTTTGTGTTTTATAACCCGCACTACGATTCCTTTCAAGGTCTTCCCTCCTGGGCCCAGGATACCTTACGAAAACACCGAAGAGACTCCCGAAAATACCACTATCACCTCGAAGACTTCGAAAATGCCAGGACCCACGATGTGCTCTGGAACGCCGCACAGAAAGAACTGGTCAAAACGGGGAAAATCCACGGATACGTACGGATGTACTGGGGAAAGAAAGTTCTGGAATGGAGCAACGACCCGGAAGAAGCCTTCCACACCCTCCTTTACCTTAATAATAAATATGCACTCGATGGACGAGATCCAAACAGTTTTGCCGGAATAGCCTGGTGCTTTGGGAAGCACGATCGGGCCTTTGGAGAACGTCCCATTTTTGGAAAAGTGCGCTACATGGGGAAGGGAAACGTGCGCAAAAAGTCCATTGAACGAGCGTACGTTGAACGCATAGAGAGGATGTGAGACCCTTGAAGCCAAAGATTATCGTGAGCCGATGTCTGGGATTCGACCATTGCCGCTATGATGGCTCCATCATCCCCAGTCAGATTGTGGAAAAGCTCCAAGAGGAAGTGGAATGTATTCCCGTATGCCCAGAATTAGCCATAGGCCTGGGCGTGCCACGGCAACCGGTGAGGATCGTGTTCATCGACGGGGAACGACGGTTAATCCAGGATAAAAGTGGTGAGGACCTTACCCTGAGGATGTCTGCATTCATCAAATCCTTTTTTGAGGGAATCGATGTTCAGGGATTTATTCTGAAAGCCAAATCCCCCTCCTGTGGCGTCAGAGACGTAAAAATTTATACCCCTCAGGGCACAGTCTTTGCTCAGGGAAATGGTTTTTTCGCTCAGGAAGCGCTGACTCGACATCCTCATCTTCCCATAGAGACCGAAAAACGATTAGAAAATATCGCCATTTATGAACATTTTCTCCAGAAGGTTTTTACCCTCTATGAGTTTTCCCAGGTCAAAGCGAGCCAAAGCATGAAGAAGTTGGTCGATTTCCACACCCGCTACAAACTCTTTCTTCTGGCTCACCACCAACGAGAAACACAGCTACTGGGAAAAATCGTGGCCAATGCGGAGAAAAACGACTTCGTAACGGTGGCACGAGAGTACGAAATACACCTCCACCAGGCACTCAAAAGAGCCATGAATCGGAAACTCACCATCAACGTCCTTTACCATGCCCTAGGGTACTTCAAGGACAGGCTTACCTCGCGAGAGAAACAACTCTTCCTCCGGCTCCTGGAGCAGTTTCGTCAGGGAACAGTTCCTCTTGCTGCACTCACCGGCATTCTCCGATCCTGGATCGAACGTTTCGAAGAAGAATACCTGGCGAAACAAGCCTTCTTCACACCGTATCCGGAGGAACTTCAGCCCAAAATTGAAAAAGATAACCTTCCTCCGCGAAATTACTGGGACTGGGAAGAGTCCTGAAAAAACCTTCCCAGTCCTTTTCAAACTCTTTCAAACTGGTCTTTCCCTACCCCACAGATGGGACAAACCCAGTTTTCGGGGAGTTTCTCAAAGGGCGTTCCAGGTTGAACACCTGAATCGGGGTCACCAAAACGTTCGTCATAGATGTAGCCACAGACTTTGCATCGATATCGCCCTGTCACTTCCACAGCTTTCCCTTGCTTTTCCTGGTAGGTTGCCGCGGTGCGGGGAACCTTACCTCCTTTGACATCACGGTAGTATCCGTACGTCATGGGAGTCAGTTTTGAGTCGATAAATTCCGTCTCCACCACTTCACCCAGGAAAAGCATGTGGGTTCCGGCATCAAGTTTGGCCACAACCCTTGCTTCCAGATAGGCCACCACGTGTTCTCGTAACACTGGAACACCGGTTTTTCCCAGAAAATATTTTACCTGGGCAAACTTGTCGATATCTCGTCCGGTGCGAAAACCAAAGAGTCCAACAAGCTGTAGGGGCGCTTCTTTCTCGAGCACCGATACCGAAAAGAATCCACTTTTTTCAATGAGCGAGACGGTTAAGCTTTCCTTATTGACACTGGCCACAACCTGGGGAGGAAAGGCGGTGACCTGGACTAAAGCATTAATAATCAGACCGTTCATCTTGCCCTCGTATGACGATGCCACCACGTACATCCCGCAGTTTAACGCAAACAGAGCCTCCAGGTTCACCGAAATCACCTCCACCCTTTCCCACTCACATATCGGCCAACTTCTTCATAACTCCTTTGGTGTTCTCATAAAGCTCCCGGAAAATGGCGTAGTAACGGTCGTAAGCTTTTTTACGTTCCGCATCAACCTTAATCACCGGTCGGAAAGTTACCCATTCCTTGATCTGTTCCGGACGAGAGATAATTCCCGTTCCCAGTCCCACCAGGAAAGCATCTCCAAAGGGTGCTTCCACATCCTTGGAAAGGCGCTTCATGTCAAATCCGGTGATATCAGCAAAAATCTGTACCCAGAAAGAGGAACGTGCCACGCCACCCACAATCCAGCACTCCGGATTGAGCTTCATCCCGGCCTTGATAGCCTCTTCCATGTTATGGCGCAGGGCATAGGCAGCCGCTTCAAGCATTGCCTTATAAACGTGGGCCCTGGTGTGGTACAGCGAAAGTCCCAGAATGGTTCCCCGAGCATCGGGATCCCAGATCGGCGAGCGCTCACCCATAAAGTAAGGAAGAACGATCAGGCCTTCACTTCCAGGAGGGATGTTCTGTGCCTGAAGTTCCAAAAGGGTATACGCCGGAATTTTCGTATTTTTCTCCACTTCTTTTTCGTACATGCCAAATTGCTCCCGGAACCAGCGAGCCAACGCCCCGGAAGTGGCACTTCCTCCAAAGGTGTAGATAAGCTCCATATCATAGACCACATAGGGGAAGCTGACCAGGAAAGGCGTTAAATACTGACCCTGATGCACCGTTCCCCAGCACATGGAAGTTCCAGCCATAGCCACATGTTCACCCATGCTCAAGACACCAGCGGCAAGCTGCGCTACCGGAGCATCTACGCCACCGGCAATAACCGGAGTCCCCTCCAGAAGTCCTGTTTTCTCGGCAAACTGTCGATTGATTCTTCCCACAATATCTGAGGACTTGAAAATGGTATCGGGAAGCATCCTTTTGGGAATCCCCAGGATATTACACATCTCATCCGACCAGGTTCGCTTCTTGATGTCAAAGACACCACCAATGTTACCCGCCGAAGAATAGTCAGTAGCCAGAACCCCGGTCAAACGATGCACCACGTAATCTTTCGGCGTGACAAACTGGTAAATCTTCTCCCAAACCTCCGGCTCGTTATTCCGGATCCACATCATCTTGGTGAACCCGTAATATGAATCCACATAATTGCCGGTAATACCAAAGATGGTCTCAAGAGGCACGTTATCCTTTACCCATTGGGTTTCTTTCCGTGCCCGACGGTCCATCCAGATAAGACAGGGTCGCAGGGGTTTTAAGTCTTTATCGACCGGTACCCCTGAACCACCATAAAGACCACTGATGGCAATTCCGGCAATGTCTTTGGGGTTCACCTTGGACTTTTCGATACACCGCGCTACAGTCTTAACCACTGCTTCAAGCCACACATCTGGCCACTGTTCCGCCCAGGAAGGGCGAGGGGTAATTACGTCGTACTCCACAAATGCATCGGCAACAAATTCCCCCTTTTCGGTAACCATGACCGTTTTGGTTCCCTGCGTCCCAATATCTGTTCCCAAAAGGTACAAAGCTGCCACCCCCTGTTCTCCAACTTTCTCTTATTGTATCACGCTTTATCCATTGTGGTTGACATCGGGAAGCTTCTGCGTGAGATAGAGCTCATATGCCCCGAGATCCAGGAATCCATGACCACTGCAGTTAAAAACGATGACCTTTTCTTCGCCACTCATGGTACACTTTTTGGCTTCTTCAATCACGGCCTTCACCGCATGAGCCGTTTCCGGTGCTACCACCAATCCCTCGGTTCGAGCGAACGTGACCGCAGCCTCAAAGACTTCGTTCTGTTTGTAAGCCTGAGCCTCCACCAACCCCAGAGCATAGAGAAGGCTCACGATAGGAGCCATGCCATGGTAACGCAAGCCCCCAGCATGAATGGCAGGAGGAATAAAGTCGTGACCCAGAGTGTGCATCTTAAGAAGTGGAGTATTTTTGGCCACATCACCATAATCGTATTCGTACCGCCCACGAAGGAGCGAAGAGCAGGCCGTGGGTTCTACGGCAATTGCCCGGAAGGTTTTCTCCCCTTTGAGTTTATCACGCATAAAGGGGAGTACCATACCGCCAAAGTTACTGCCACCACCCACACACCCAACCACAATATCTGGATATTTTTCTCCAGCTTTCTCTAACTGGAGCTTGGCTTCTTCGCCGATAACGGTCTGATGAAGGAGCACATGATTGAGTACACTACCCAGACTGTACTTGGAGTGGGGGGTAGTCACCGCATCTTCGATGGCTTCGCTGATGGCGATACCAAGGCTTCCCAAAGACTGTGGGTCCTTTGCCAGAATGTCTCGCCCTGCTTTGGTTCGGTCACTCGGACTGGGATATACCTCTGCTCCCCAGGTGTGCATGAGCACCCGTCGGTACGGTTTCTGCTCATAACTCACCCGCACCATATAGACCGTACACTCCAGACCAAAGAACTGGCAGGCCATAGCCAGGGCCGACCCCCACTGGCCAGCTCCAGTCTCGGTGGTCAATCTCTTCGTACCGTCTTTTTTGTTATAGTACGCCTGAGCCACGGCGGTATTGGGCTTGTGGCTTCCGGCAGGACTCGTACCCTCATACTTGTAATAGATACGAGCCGGTGTCTTGAGAAAGGCTTCCAGCTTTCGAGCCCGTACAAGAGGTGTGGGTCTCCACAAGCGATAAATATCAAGCACTTCTCCAGGAATGTCGATGTAACGGCTGGTGCTTACTTCCTGCTCGATAAGGCTTTTAGGAAAAATCGGTTCCAGGTCCTCCAGTTTCACCGGTTGCATGGTGGCAGGATGAAGGGGTGGATCAAGTGGTCGAGGCAAATCAGCAAGCACATTGTACCAGACTGTGGGCATTTCCTTTTCACTCAAAATAATTCGACTTTCTTCCATTTTTCTTTCCTCCTTTCTTATGAAGAGAGCAAGGCTCGATCATTCACAAACATCTTGTGTCTGCGAATGTTAAACTGTTCCAGCAATTCCTGAATGGTCATTTTTTTTCTTTCTTCTCCTGCCACATCCAGAACCACTTCTCCTTCGTCCATCATCAGAGTGCGGTTGCCAAAAGAAAGAGCGTCCTGGAGATTGTGCGTCACCATGAGGGTCGTCAAGCGATTCTCATGCACCAGTTTGGTGGTAAGTTCCATAATAATTTCTCCGGTCTTGGGGTCGAGGTTGGCAGTATGTTCATCAAGGAGTAAAATTTTAGGTTGACTCAACGTCGCCATTAGAAGGGCCAGCGCCTGTCTCTGTCCTCCGGATAGAAGTCCTACCCGGTCCTTTAATCGCCTCTCAAGACCAAGACCAATTGCGGAAAGTTCTTTCCTGAATACCTCTCGCATACGTTCATTGAGCGCCATACGGATTCCTTTGCTTTTCCCCTTGAGGTAGGCAATGGCCAGGTTTTCCTCAATGGTCAATGAGGGAGCCGTTCCCTGAAAGGTGTTCTGGAAAACCCGCCCGAGATATACCGCCCGCCGATGGGGAGGGAGATGCGTAACATCAACACCGTCAATCGCTATTTTCCCTTCATCGGGAAAGTATGTTCCACTGATTAAATTGAGCAGGGTCGTCTTCCCTGCCCCATTGCTTCCCACGATGGTTACAAACTCACCATCCTGAACTTCGAGGCTCAAATTTCGAATGGCCCAGCGTTCATCGGGAGAATTACGGAAGAAAAACTTGTTGACCCTGTCAATTTTAAGCATTACCCCGCCCTCCCCAATTTTTCCTTCAAAACCGGGAACGAAAGAATGAGGATAACCAGAATCCCCGTAAAAAGCTTCAAATCGTAGGGCTTAAAGCCAATATTATACCCCCAGTTCAGTGCTATAGCCGTCGCCATTCGATAGACCACCGCACCCAGGATGACCTGCAATGTCATCACAAAAATAGTCTTCCCTCGCAACAGCACTTCCCCCACAATAACCGAAGCAAGCCCCGAAATAACCATTCCAATGCCCATGTTGATATCAACAAAACCCTGGTACTGGGCAAACATTGCTCCCGACAGTGCCACCAGAGCGTTGGAAAGAGCAATCCCTACAAGTTTCATCCGGTTGGGATCGATGCCCTGAGTTTCAACCAGTGTTTCATTGTCACCGGTCGCCCGGATGGAAAGACCAATCTCGGTTTGCAGAAAAAGATCAACGATAACCTTTAAAAAGGTAAGGAGAAGCAATAAGAAAATGAAACGAAGATAGACTTCAGGAATGGAAGGGAATGCATCGCGCAAAATCACAAAGATGGTCCGATGTCCCAGGTTTTCAGAAAGGGAAATATTGGGCCTTCCCATCACCCGGAGATTTACAGAATAAAGACAGATCATGGTAAGGATACCTGAAAGCAAGGCCGGAATCCGGGAAAAGGTATGCAAAATTCCAGTAAAAAGACCAGCCAGAGCTCCCAAAAGAAGCGCACACAACACGCCCACCAGGGGTCCATGTCCGCGATACATCATCAGGGCAAAGATAGCCGCACCCAGAGGATAACTTCCGTCAACGGTAAGATCCGGAAAATTGAGACAGCGAAATGTGATGAACACTCCTAAAGCCAGGATCCCAAAAAGTAAACCTTCTTGAGCACCGTAAAGAAAAAAGTCCCGAATTTTTGCGACCTCCCTTTATACGGGGGGGGGAGACATCCTCCCCCCCTTCATTCTTTACAGAAAATTGA
>JABUEZ010000240.1 GCA_013314795.1 Candidatus Profundicultor aquiphilus
AACTGATCCATGACCTTCTTTTCAGGAGAGGCAACACCCTTGTAAAGGATATACTTCGGAGCCGGTTTCTTCCCATAGGCAACCCCAAGATCAGACTTCTCCCAATCCTGCCGTAATTCCCACAGGAACCAGTAACCGGTGGGATCATAGGTCTTCAACACGTAGGGACCGGTTCCAATGGGAGGATTGAAAGCAAAAGCCACAGGGTCTTCCGCTTTTTCAAAGATATGCTTTGGCATGATGTAGCAGGCCGACCACCGAACCGTAAAAATGGTATGGAACCGTCCGTTGGATTTCTTTAATTTGAATAGCACAGTGTAGTCATCGATTTTCTTAACTTCCTCCACATTGACCTGCATATACGCGCCCCAGGTCATCTCTGGACGTGCTTTGAGAGTTTCTACGGTGAAAATGACGTCGTCCGCAGTAAAGGGCACACCATCACTCCAGGTAATTCCTGGTCTGAGTTTGACGGTCATTTCGGTGTAATTTTCGTTATAAATAGGGGGCTCGGCTGCTAATAAGTTAATCCAAGGCTCGCCCTCAATACCCTCATCAGGGTCAATGTACCATAAGGTTCCCAAACACACCTGCTGTACTCCGGTCGACCAACTTGATACACCACCACCCCAGAGGTTAAATCGTCCTGGATCGAGAGAGCGTCCCGAAGGGTCTTCGATGATGATCACTTCATTTCTTGGTACACCGGGCAAAACCTCTTGGGCAAAGGCGATGCCTCCGACTACCCCTATCACCGAGAGAACCACAACCACCAACCACCACTTTCCTCGCACCACAACTCATCCCTCCTTCAAAAAATGATTTTTTTCTCTCTCACACCGAATACCGCATCCTCACCAAGAAACTCCCACCAAGAAACTACTCAACCCAGCTACCCTTACACCCCCTTTCTCCAAAAATTTACTTGTAGAGCCAGCACTTCACCACTGCACCATCCACGGAAACATCCGGTGGAACCTCTTTCTTACAGATATCTTTGGCGTGGGGACACCGGAGAACAAATTTACAACCCTCCCCGACATATTCCTCTATCTCTAAAACGTGCTCTTCTTGTTCCTGAAACTCCACTTTTTCCTGCTTTTTATAGGGATTGGGAACAGATTCCTTGAGAAGCGCCGTATACGGGTGCAGGGGAGTCAACAGAACCTTTTCAGCAGGCCCTACTTCCACCACCGATCCCCGTAGCATTACCGCAATACGATCACTGATATAGTAGGCTGTGGCAAGATCATGGGTAATATAGATCACATACAATTGTTTTTCCTCTTTGAGCTTTCTAAAGAGATTGAGCACGAACACCCTCAACGAAGCGTCCAACATCGATACAGGCTCGTCAGCCACCAGAAGCTTCGGGTTCACCATTAAAGCCCTTGCGATTGACAACCTTTGTAACTGCCCGCCGGAAAACTCGTGGAGGTATTTTCCCCGTACTTCCTCCCAAGTCAAAGCCACGGAGTTCAGGGCTTGATCGACAACCTTTTCAAAGGCACAACCACGATGGTCGGCGATTCTCAACCTGTTTATGACCGACCGGAAATAGACTTCGACCTTTTTTAAGGGATTAAAAGTCTCATAAGGATTTTGAAAAATAGGCTGAACCAAGCGTATGAATTCCGATTGTTTATACTCTTGTATGTTTCTCCCCAAGAAGAGGATAGAACCTTCGGTGGGCGCTATGACCCTCAGGAGCGCATTGGCCAGAGTCGTTTTCCCGCTTCCACTTTCGCCAACTAAGGTGAATACCATCGGTTTCTCTTCAATGGTAAGGGTAACGTCTCGAACGGCGTATATCTTCACCTTGGAAAGGAAAGTCCCAACCTGAAAAACTTTTGTTACTTTATGGAGTGCAAGCAAGGAGCTGGAATTGTCCACAATTTTCACCCCTCCCTCCGACGGGTATCCGTCAAATTGAAACCCCCTAGAACACCGCTTCGAAACAGAATTCTGGCATTCTCATCGTTCAACTCACCTCTTGTTCCCTCCTGGTTTCTTTAAAAACAAAGCCGCATTACAATATCCATGTCGTAGTTCCCAAAACCCCGACCAAAGATATTGATGCCACCCACGTTTTTGGCATCTTCCTTAATCCCGATACGGACCTTGATGGAGGAATGCTGATAAATTTTGAGCTCACTCAAGGTAACCGAAGAAACCTTTCCTCCGTCAACGAAGGAACCTTCTTCGGTAATACTCCACTTCTTCAGAAGCCCATACTGAGAACCCTCCAGTTTCCACCATAAAGGAGTAAATAAACCTCTGCGATCTCCAAAGTCCCCGGGAGAAGTCCAGGTGCCGATTTCCACTTCATTAATCCAGAGGGTAATATCAGAAAGCCAATTTTTGTTGGTCCCCGGAACTTCAGACGAGAGCTCAGTGAGGATTTCGATTCTCTTGAGGGGCTCTTTTTTATAGAGGGCATTGTTGGGAAATTTATACTCCACAAATCCCCGTTCAAACCAGAGAAGTCCCGCTTTTACCCGCTCCGGACTCCAAAAGGAATCCGGTGCATCCAGGAAACCAATAATCTTTTCGGTAGAACAAAGACCACAGGGGGGGCTTACGTTAAACTTGGTATAGAGACCCACCGGCATTTCTACTTCGATAATCTCCCCTTCTTCTTTTTTCGGGGTCGCCGAAGGAAAGCTGACAATAATCTCGCTATACTGGGCGCTACAAATTTTTTGCGAACCCTTTTTCCCTTTTTTGGTCTCCACCTTTACCAAGCCTGCGTCTTCCAAGACCTTGACATTGACTGCAGCCGTGGATTGGGGAATATTCAATGCTTTGGCAATTTCATTGACGTTCATCCTGGTTCCGTTTAAAAGTTCGAGAATGTGAACGCGTATCTCCGAAGAGAGCGCCCGGAGAATATGCGCCTCTTTCATAGTATTGATAACCAGAATATTTCCAGCCTTCCTCACCACACTCCCCTGCTTTCTTCTCCCCAATTTCAATTTTATTGATAAAGAACAAGCATATTAATGACCTGTGAAAAAAATAAAATTTATTTCTCTTTTTGTCAACATACTGGCAATTTCTGCTCCCCTACGATGGGCTTATGATGAGGCTCAAAAATATCAATAAAAGTGATAATTATTGCTAAAGCTATAGTGGTGTAGAATTATTACCATAAAAGCTATATCACCAATTATGAACAATAATCATGATATATTCATCTCAAAAAAAAATCTCCCACCCCGAAAAAGGCCATACAGCGATTCTTTCTGCAAAAACGATCAACAGGAAAATTTTTACCTTCTCCAG
>JABUEZ010000241.1 GCA_013314795.1 Candidatus Profundicultor aquiphilus
CTGTGAGCAGGCCCTGCGTCTGCGAGAGATGATTGATGAACCCAATGTGAGAATTCACCTCGATACCTATCACATGAATATCGAAGAAGATAACTTTTATGAACCCACCAAGAAAGCGTTGCCCTATCTCTGTCACTATCATCCGAGTGAAAGCCATCGGGGGACGCCTGGACGTGGGACGGTTGACTGGGATGAAGTGTTTCAGGCCCTGGCCGAAGGAAATTACCGGGGTGTGGTGGGTATGGAGTCTGTTGTGGAAGTTTCGGAATCCATGCGTGCAGCCACCTGTGTGTGGAGAAAACTGGCGCCGTCTACGGAACTCCTTCTCCGGGAAGGGTTGCGTTTCCTGAAAGATATGGAGAAGAAATATTATCAGGGAGGGTAGTCCTGAAGTTTCCATGGGTGTCGAGGTGGTGTGTTGCGGGGAGACTGTGGTGGATCTCTTCGCCAGGCAGGATCATCTTGCTTTCTTTCCCGATGCGTTTGTGCCTTCTCCCGGGGGTGCGGCGGTCAATGTGGCGGTGGCACTGACACGCCTTGGGGTACAGAGTGCGCTGTTGGGCAAAATTGGTGGGGATATTTTTGGTCGATTTTTGAACGATGCGCTTTCCCGGGAAAACGTTGACCTGCGGGGCCTTCGCATAAGTCAGGGTAAGCCAACTTCTTTAACTTTTGTGTTCCGGAAAGAGCCGCTTTTTCTGGAGCCCCTTTTTATTCGTTACGGCACGACGGATATGAGCTTACAAAAGGAAGAGGTATCCTGGGAAGTTCTGCAGGAGACCAGGGTGGTGCACTGTGTTTCGCTGTGTCTGGTGCGGGAGCCGTTGCGCAGCGCAACCTGGGAAATTCTTGATTTTTGCCGGGAGCGGAAAGTTTTTCTCTCGTTTGATGTCAATCATCGGCCGTTGCTGTGGAAGAATCCTGACGAGGCAAAAGACTTGATTATGCGAGTGGCCGAAATGAGCGATTTCCTCAAGTTAACCCGTGAGGAACTTCAATTCCTCACGGGTTGTCATAACCTGGAGGAGGGGGTGGTCATCCTCCTTCAGAGAGGAGTTACTAACTGTGTGGTTACCCTGGGTCAGGAAGGTGCCTTTTTTGCCAACTCTCTAGGTACAGGATTTATTCCTGCTTTTTCCGTTTTGGCTGTTGACCCCACCGGATGTGGTGATGCTTTCTGTGCCGGGATTCTGAAAGAAGTCTTATCCCGGAAAGTTACAAAAGGCGATCCTATTTCTCCGAAAGAATTTTATGGGATGGGTGTGTTTGCTTCCGCCTGTGGGGCTCTTACTGCCCAAAAGTGGGGCTCGTCAGCGAGTTTTCCTACCTTGACTGAGGTAGAACAGTTCTTACGGGAAAAAATGTTGATCTGGGAAAAAGGAAACCTTATTTCACCACAATGACAGAGTTGGATGAGCCGAATTCGTTGGGAGTTTGCTCAGTGTCTGGGTCGGTGAACCACTGGCCGTCCACAAAATAACGATATTCGTGCCGACCCCTGGGAAGAGTAATGGTAGTACTCCAGTAACCCTTTTTGGTTTTGCGAAGGGGATAAGTTTCTGGGTTCCATTCGTTGAAACTACCCGCTATGGAAACACTTTTTGCTTCGGAATGGTTGAGGCGAAATGTTACTCGTGGCATGTATGCCACCTCCTTATTTCTAAATAGACAGCGGTTGCCTCTGTAAAGAAGGCAACCGCTAAGATTGGGAAAATATTCCTTTACTATGCCTTGTGTTGAGCGTCGGAGGAAACGATGCACTCTCGCACGGCCTTTTTTACGGCCTGGGCGAGGTAAGGAAGCATTTTACTCACCATCAGTTCTTCCGGCTGGTTGGCGAGGATTTCTCGGAATGCATTGAGGTATTCCACCCGCAGGGCAGTGCTGTAGTTGATTTTACGCACTCCCCTTTTTCCCGCGGCCTGTAATTCTTCAGCCGGTGTCCCGCTTCCGCCGTGGAGGACGAGAGGGAGGTGTGTCTTTTCCCGGATTTCCTGGATGAGCTCAAGCTGGAGCTTGGGAATTCTATCGCCATAAAGGCCGTGGCGGGTTCCCACGGCTACCGCAAGAAGGTCAACCGGGGCTTCTTTGACAAAGGCTTTGGCTTCATCCGGAGAAGTGAAGAAATCTTCGCCATTACCCTCTTTTTCCCAGGCTTCGTCACCCTCGAGGCCGCCGACTCGCCCTAATTCTCCTTCCACGAGAACCCCAACTGGGTGGGCCAGAGAGAGAACTCGCTGGGTCAGACGAATGTTTTCCTGGAAGGGGAGGCGGGAACCGTCGATCATGACAGACGAAAAACCATTCTGAATGGCGAGGAGGATTTCTTCTTCATGATGGGCGTGATCAAGGTGCAGGGAAAAGGGAATGGAAAAACGTTCTGACAGAGCCTGGAGGGTTCCATAGAACATGCGGATATCGAGCGCTTTGTATTCTACCGGCGCGACCTGGATGATAACCGGTGAGCGCAGACTTTCCGCTTCCTCGAGAACCCACAGGATAAATTCGGGAATGGGAATGTTGAAGGCCGGCAAGGCAAAATTCTTTTCCTCGGCGATGCGAAGGACATCTTTGGTTGTAACCAGTGGCATTTACAATTCTTCTCCTTTCTTTATTGAAAAACTGTATTCATTATAGCAGGTTTTTTCTGGTTAGCTTTGTTCTATTTTCTCTTTCTTTTCCAGGACATGGTTCAGTGCTTCTTGAAAGAGAGTAATAACGTGGTTATCGGCCAGGCGGTAAAAGACTGCCCTCCCTTCCTTGTGGTAGCGGACAAGGTCTTGATGGCGCAGGATTCGCAACTGGTGAGATACGGCTGAAGGGGTCATCCCAATGAGTTCTGAAAGGTCGCAGACACAGAGTTCCTTCTTGCTGAGGGCGTGGAGAATCCGAATCCGGTTATAATCAGCCATCACCTTGAAGATTTCGGCCGTTTTCTGGATGGTTTCTGAATCAATCTGGTCTTGAGAGAGTGCTGTGACCGTTTCTCTGTGGGGAGCGAACATCTCGCACCGGTCTTGGGAAGGTATATTCGCTTTCTTTTTCAATTTTGATCACCTCATGATCCGTAATGAGTTGAGAATCGTTATGAAGAGAACACCGACGTCGGCAAACACAGCTTCCCAGAGGGTGGTTTTTCCCGCAAGAGCCAGAGCGAGAAATAATGCTTTCGCCCCTATGGCAAGGCCGATATTTTGCCATAGTATTCTCCGGGTCCTGTGGGCTATTTCTATAGCTTTTTCCAGTGAGGAAAGCCTTTC
>JABUEZ010000242.1 GCA_013314795.1 Candidatus Profundicultor aquiphilus
AAAGAGGGGTCAAGAAAATTACTGTAGGGGGGAAGAGCAGTGCGTAAGAAGGCTCTGCATCAGGAGATGACGTATACTGACTTTAAGGAGGGTCGTTTCGATAAGGCGATTCTGGCTGTTGGTTCGGCGGAAAACCACGGTTTTCATCTTCCATTTGGGACCGATGCTCTGGTTGCTCAGGCCATTGCGCAGGAAGTGGCTCAAAGAGTAAATGGGATGCTGGTTTTACCGCCGGTTACTTACGGTGTGAGTGAGCATTACGGACATTTCCCCTTTACCCTGACGCTGCGTCCAGAGATCCTCATCGAAGTGCTCAAGGATATTTTTCGTTCCTCCATTCGTCAGGGAATTCAAAGAATCATTATCGTCAATGGTCACGATGGAAATATTGCTCCCATTGAAATTGCTGCCCGCTCGGTAAAGGTGGAGTATCCCCAGGCTTTTCTGGCTTCTCTTGATGCCTGGTGGGTGACGGCAGGGGAGCTTTTGCCTCCGGGGACTTTTGAGGTCTGGGGAGGGTTGGGACATGCTGGTGAAGGAGAAACATCTATTGTGCTTCATCTTTTCCCCGAGCTGTGCCGGATGGAAAACGCTCGTGGTGTGGTTCCGGATTTGCCTTCGGAACTCACCATCAAGTGGAAGTTTGATGAATTGACTCCCTATGGGGCTACCGGAGACCCCACCAGAGGCACGCCTGAAAAGGGGAAAAAAATGTTCGAAGTCCTGGTTGATTGGGTGGTTCGCTTTGTACAGGAGATGGAGAAGCGAAACTGGCGCTATGGGGAATTGCTGAAGATCTGAGGGGGAAACCATGAGCGGAGAGTGGGTATCCATTGAGAATTTGAAAAATTACGAGGGAAAAGACGTTGAAATTCGGGGATGGCTTGCCAATCGCCGTTCCAGCGGTAAGGTAGTTTTTCTCATTGTGCGGGATGGCACCGGTTTTGTGCAGACGACTTTGAGTCTTGGGGAGTACTTCGACAAAGAGAGCCTCAAAACCTGGGAACGTTTACCCCTCGAATCGGCTCTCATCGTGGAGGGGAAAGTTCGGCGCGAAGAGCGAGCACCAGGAGGATATGAGCTTGAGGGAAGGAAGGTGACGCTTGTCTCCTCTTCGGATGAGTACCCCATTCAGAAAAAGGATCACTCGGTAGAATTCTTAATGGAAAACCGTCATCTGTGGATTCGTTCCCGTCGTCAGAATGCCGTTCTGCGTATCCGTAATCAGGTCATGATGAGTATCCACGAGTTTTTACAGGCACGGGGATTCACTCTTATTGACCCACCTATTCTTACTCCAGCAGCCTGTGAAGGCACCACCACCCTTTTTGCGCTGGACTACTTTGATCTGGGTAAGGCTTATCTTTCCCAGAGTGGACAACTTTACATGGAAGCAGCCTGCATGGCTTTTGGGAAGGTGTATTGCCTTGCTCCAGCTTTCCGGGCCGAAAAGTCCAAAACCCGACGTCATCTCACTGAATTCTGGATGCTCGAGCCAGAGATGGCCTTTTATGATTGGCAGGATAACATGCGTTTGCAGGAAGAACTGGTGAGTTTCATTGTGCAGGAAGTACTCCGGAAAAAAAGACGGGAACTGGAAATCTTGGAACGGGATACAGCACCCTTGGAGCGAATTCAACCTCCCTTTCCCCGCATTTCCTACCAGGAGGCTATTGAAATCCTGCAGAGGAAGGGTTTCCCGGCCCAGTGGGGCGACGATTTTGGTGGTGACGAAGAATCGGTGATTTCCCAGGAGTTTGATCGGCCGGTATTCATTCATCATTACCCGGCAGCTATTAAAGCTTTCTACATGGAGCCTGATCCGGAGAATCCAGATCTGGTTCTCAACGATGATCTCATTGCACCGGAAGGGTACGGGGAAATCATCGGGGGAAGTGAGCGTATCCACGATCTTACACTTCTTGAACGACGTATCGCCGAGCACCATCTTCCCCGGGAAGCTTTTGCCTGGTATCTGGATCTGCGCCGGTATGGAACCTGTCCGCATTCCGGGTTTGGTCTAGGAATTGAACGAACCGTGGCCTGGATCTGTGGTATTCACCACATCCGGGAAGCCATTCCCTTCCCGCGCCAGATTTACCGGATTTATCCATGAGGGATTGAATTTTCCACCCATCTGGTTTTTGAAGAGGTTTTGGAAACCGAAGGTGGACTTTTAAAACCCGTTCAAAGTTAGGGGCGTAGTCCACCTTCTCCGTCTCGAGGTTTGGGTACTTTTACCCCTTTGAGGATGAGGGCGGAAAAGAGACTGGCTATAAAGCACATAGTGGGCATGATGAAGATGACTGGAATAACGTTAACTCCTGCTCTGGCCATAAAGATGATTTTTGAGGTAAGTGCTGCCATTAGAAGAGAGAGGAAAATAAGATTAACGGTTGTGAACAGGTAGCCACATCGGTGTTTCCGGATGGCCAGAACTCCTGAGACGATACCTATCGGTAGGAGCAGTCCTAAGTCAAATCCCTGGACAATGAGTGTGGTGTAATGCTGCAAAGCTTTGGGATAGATAGAACCGTCAAAAAGCGGAGGTAAGATAGTGTTAAGCCATAGAAAAGTGACCATAAGGCTATTAAGTACCAGGAAAGTTCCCGCGTTTTGCAAAAGCTTTTCGGGACCAAGCAGGTCGGTGATTCCGGTATTACTTAGAGTAAGCATGCTTAAGATAAATCCGAAAAAGGATAAACCCAGTAAGATCACATATGCCAGAAACATGGTGTTGTACATGGCCATGGCTGTGTAAAACAGATAAGTTACCAGAAAGTAGGCTAAGATTCCAGTAACCATCAGCAGTCCGCGTGGGACATGCTTTCTAACTAAATGTAGCCCAAAGAGGAGCGCTGGGATGGCCAGAAAAAGGGTAATGTAATCCTGCGCTATGCCTTGAATGGCTACATCGGCAGACATATGCTTGTAGAGCCCCTTCCCGTAAATGACAACATCCTCTCCACGAATGGAATGGTATACATATGAACCAGAGCCGTCCCTGGAGAAGATACCGGAAACGGTGGCGATTCCGGCAATAATCACAACCATGATACTGAGGGTGGTGATGAGAGATATATTTTTCATGAGTTCTTATCCTTTCTTTTTTCTATCTGTGGGTCCTTACCTTCATCATAACATGGCTCTATTCTTCGTCAAGTCATACCGGGGTAATTTGTTCGTGCTGTCACTTGTCGGTTTCAGGGGTTATCTCGGTCTGTGGTACTTTTGTTCCGTGTTGAAAAATTCAAAAT
>JABUEZ010000243.1 GCA_013314795.1 Candidatus Profundicultor aquiphilus
GGGTAACCAGGGGTTGAAAAACCTGAAAATCGTCCGCCTTGTCAAAGGGTGGCGAAAAGGCCAAAACGGAAAGATCCCTCATCCCTCTGGAGGATCAGCCCGGAAATGAGTCCCACAGGAACGAGAATTCCGCAGGGCACTCTCGGTCACTAGGAGAGCACTTTCTACCATATTGGTAAGCTCCAGAATTTCCTTGGATATTCCATGCCTATCCCGCAGGGTGACCACTTCCTTATAGAGCTGAAGAAATACCTCTCTGGCATGGGAAAGACCCTGTCGGTGGCGAATAAGTCCCACGTACTTCCAGGTATTACCTTTCACCATATCCTTCAATCCTTCAATCACACTGACAGGAGGCGGATCCCCTATTTTCTCCTCCCAGGGCAGGATAGAAGAACAGGAAAAGCCATCCTGACTTTTCGCAATACGATGAGCGACCCGGTAGCTAAAAGTCAGGGCTTCCAGGAGGCTGGTAGAAGCCAGGCGGTTGGCCCCATGAAGACCCGTGCAGGCAACCTCCCCCACGGCATATAACCGGCCCAGATTCGTTCTCCCCCAGCTATCGGTGAGAATACCTCCGCAGAGAAAATGTGCTCCCGGAACTACTGGAATTGGATCTTTGGTTATGTCCAGATTGTGGCGGAGGAGCTCTTCGTAGATCCCTGGGAAAGTTGCTTTAATCTTTTCTGGAGAAAGACGACCGCATAAATCGAGGTAGACACATTTTTCCCGGGTACTCTGCAATTCCCGAAAAATTGCCCTGGCGACTATATCTCGAGGAGCAAGGTCCCCCAGGGGATGATACTTGTGCATAAAAGGTCTGCCCTGGTGGTCAATGAGTTCCGCTCCTTCTCCTCGCACGGCCTCTGAAATGAGGAATGAATCAGAGGGATGAGTAGAATAGAAAAGGGTGGGATGAAACTGGACATATTCCATATTCACGAGGTGCGCCCCTGCCCGAGCCGCCATCGCCAGGCCATCCCCGGTATTCCAGGGGCCACCGGAAGAATACTCATAAATGGCGTTGAGGCCACCTGTCGCCAGAACCGTGTTCCGTGCAAAGATAGGAATTATTTCTCTTTTCTTTCTATCGAACACATAGGCACCCCAGCATTCTCGAGGTTTATATCGCCATGCATGGTCCTGAGCATAAAAAGAGGAAATTATGAGCTCTAAACTCATGAAGCCACTTTTGAGTTCCACCAGGGGATGGGCACTCACTTTCTGGTTCAACATCTCCTGGATAATCCGACCGGTATAATCTTTCACATGGAGAATGCGGCGAAGTGAATGGGCACCCTCCCGAAAAAAATCAAGGTTGCCCTCTCCATCCCGGTCGAAGGGAACATTCAGGTACTCAAAGAGAATCTTTTTCACCAGTATCGGACCCAAACGAGCCACAAGGAGCGCACTGTGCTTTGCCGAAGAGCCAGAAGAAGCCCTCATAATATCTTCATAAAGCTTTGTAGGACTGTCGCCGGGTCCACGAAATACAATCCCACCCTGAGCCTTAGCGGTGTTGGTTTCTTCCAGAGTTTCTCCCTTGGTGAGAAGAATGACCCGAAATCCCTGCTCTGCCAGAAGCAAAGCGGTAACACTCCCAGCAATGCCGTTACCGACCACCAACACATCACAGTCCATTTTGATCCTCTATTTCCAGACTCATATCGATCCAGGAAGCGTGATGGGTGATATATCCACTGGAGATAATGTCCACTCCCTGCTCGGCGATAAGGCGCACATTGTGGGGACCGACATTACCCGAAGCCTCAATGATCGCCCTTCCCTTGGCCATTCGCACTGCCTGTTTTATATCTTCCAGGCCCATATTGTCAAGCATGATCACGTCCACCCTTTCTTCCAGAGCTTCCCGCACCTGAGAAACATTTGCACATTCCACCACGATTTTGGCAGTAAAGGGAATCCTGGAACGGACTTCCCGTATCGCTTTTTGCAGTGAACCACAAAGCATAATATGGTTATCTTTGATGAGTACGCAATCATAAAGACCCAAACGATGATTGATGCCCCCTCCACAGCGCACGGCGTACTTTTCAAAAGCACGAAGACCCGGGGTGGTTTTACGAGTATCGGCGATTTTGACTCCCAGATCCTCCACAAGATTGACCATTTCCCTGGTTCTCGTGGCAATGCCAGAAAGACGCTGCAACAGATTCAGCGCGGTGCGTTCCCCGGTGAGAATTGCAGCAGCGTTCCCAGAAAGGCGCATTAAAACTTCCCGGGGGCGAAAAAAAGCTCCATCCTGAACCACTATTTCTCCCTTGACTTCCCGATCCAGAAAGGTAAAAACCCGCAGAGCAAATTGTCCCCCCGCCATCACACCTTCCTGTTTGGCCACAATATCGGCCCTAATGGTTTGCTCAACAAACTTTCCTATACCCTGGGTAGTCAGGTCCCCCACTCCAACGTCTTCCTGCAGAAATTTTTCAATATACTGATCCACAATCCATATCGGCCATCCTTCCATCTCTATCACGCCCCTTTCGCCACAAATCTCCTGTCTTCTACCACCCCAAAAAGTAAAAAGCAGGCCACACTTCCAATCCCACCCTTTTCCCCAAAACGACGGGAGAGAAATAAATTGTACTCAAAAAGGTAGGTGGGGTTAGCAAGGAGGGCCGCAACTTCTTTTGGTGTGAGCGCAGAAACAGGAATAATCTTTTTTCCCAATCCTACTGCCTGGATCATCCGTACCAAATCGAAACTCATCACAAAATCACTCTGTTTCAATGCTTCCTGGTAAAAGGTGGTCACATTGACGTATATTTTATCCTTGCACAGATATCCTTCCATCACTTCCCCCTCTAAGCTTCTTCGCCAGCGCCACCCTGCCTTTTCGGCTTTTTCCCTAATCTCCTGAACCTTGACCCCCCTGGGAATAACCAGGAGAAAGTAAGCCGATGTCCGGGGAGCGACCATCTCCACGGTTTCCTGAAGGAAACTCAAATCACGCTCCAGATGGGAAGCGCGGGGAAAGAGAGAAAAAATCGTTTTCCCTCCCGCCGGGAAGGAGAAATCCCCAGGTGAGAGCAAATCAGCCAGGAGATTTCCCGAAAAATAAGCAGGAATATTGCGCTGGCGGAGTTCCTTTACCCGATCCTGATCGTTCAGGAAAACGATTCTGGCAAAATATCGGAGCAAGAAAAGCTGAAAGAAGTTGAACGACCCCTCCCAGGTTTTGCTGATCCGTATAAAAAAAGCTCTTTTGCCCGTCAGAAGAAAAATCAGAAAAAGG
>JABUEZ010000244.1 GCA_013314795.1 Candidatus Profundicultor aquiphilus
GTTTTATTGGAACTCCCTCCATGAATTTCCTGGATGTTACACTCAAGAAAGAAGGAGACGCGCTGGTTCTGGACGGAGTTTCCTTTAAGATTAAAGTCCCTGCAGAGTATCGGTCTGCTCTGGAACCTTATGTCGGAAAGGACGTCACCTTCGGGATTCGTCCTCAGGATATCTATGACCTTTCGGTTTCGAAGGATATGCTGAGGGACAATGGAAATATCATCGATGCCGTGGTCGATGTGGTCGAGCCGCTTGGTTCGGAACAGATTGTTTACCTTACTTCTGGACCGCATACGATTGTGGCCGTACTCGATATGCAGACTCATACCGAAGTTGGAGACACGCTCAAAACCGTGGTTGACACATCCAAGATGCACGTGTTTGATGTGAATACAGAAAGGGCGATCATCTGATCTCGCTTTGGGCACCTTGGGAAAGGTGCCCTTTTTCTTGCTTTCTGCACCGCTTTGCGATAAAATGTTCTGGTTTATCATATAGTTAAAAGGGAGGTATAGACATGAAGGTTGGTATTAACGGATTTGGAAGAATTGGAAGATTAGTTTTTCGCAGGATACTCGAAGTCGGAGACGTGGATGTCGTGGCCGTGAACGACTTAACCAGTGCGGAAGTGCTGGCACACCTTTTGAAGTACGACTCTGTGCATGGGACGATTCCCAATGAGGTGAAGGCCACCGAAGATGCCATCATCGTCGATGGCAAAGAGATTAAAGTCCTGGCTCAGAAGGATCCTGCACAGCTTCCCTGGAAGGATCTGGGTGTGGATCTGGTCATTGAATCGACCGGTAAATTTCGAGATCGGGAAAAAGCGTCGTTGCATCTCCAGGCGGGAGCAAAGAAAGTCATTATCACCGCACCGGCAAAGGGCCAGGACGTAACCATTGTGATGGGTGTCAACGAGAAGATGTACGATAAGAATAACCACCACATCATTTCCAACGCTTCCTGCACCACGAACTGTCTGGCCCCCATTGTCAAGGTTCTCCATGAAAACTTCAACATTCAGAAGGGTTTAATGACCACCATTCATGCGTATACCAACGACCAGGTAATTCTGGATTTCCCCCATAAGGATCTGCGTCGGGCCAGAGCAGCAGCAATGTCCATGATTCCCACGAGCACCGGCGCGGCTTCGGCCATTGGTGAGGTTATTCCCGAACTGAAGGGGAAACTGGATGGAATAGCGATTCGCGTGCCGACTCCTGATGTTTCTGTGGTCGATTTTGCGGCAGTGGTCGAGAAGGAACCAACCAAAGAAGAAGTGAATGCAGCGCTGAAAAAAGCAGCCGAGGGCGAAATGAAGGGGATTTTAGCTTACTGCGAAGCGCCTTTGGTCTCCATGGACTTCCTCCACAATGCGCATTCATCCATCGTCGATGCGCAGTTGACCAATGTGAAGGGAAATCTCGTTAAGGTGTTCTCCTGGTATGACAATGAGTGGGGGTACTCCTGCCGGGTGGTTGATTTAGCAAAGTATGTCATGGCATGAAAAGGAGTTTATGAGAATGGCTCGTACCCTTATCGCTGCTGGAAACTGGAAAATGCATAAGACTTCTCAGGAAGCCTCGGTGTATGCCGAGGCTTTCCTTAACAGTGTGGGGAACTTTCGCCAGGTGGAGATAATCGTCTGCCCGCCTTTTACGTCCTTGCCTTTGCTTTCTCAAAAGCTGGCTGCCTCTCCGGTGAAGTTGGGAGCGCAAAATATGCATTGGGAAACCAAGGGGGCTTTTACCGGGGAAATTGCGCCGGCTATGATTAAGGAATTCCGCTGTGATTATGTGATTCTGGGGCACTCGGAGAGGAGACATATTTTCCGTGAAACCTCTCAGGAAGTAGGGCAGAAGGTTCAAACGGCCCTCAATTGGGGCATTTCTCCGATTCTCTGTGTGGGAGAAACTCTGGAGGAAAGGGAAAAGGGTAAGACCGAATCTGTAGTTGCAGAGCAACTTCTCCAGGGTGTGGATGCCGTACCGCTTGATAAGGCATCGCACCTTGTGATTGCTTATGAACCGGTTTGGGCTATCGGTACCGGGAAAGCAGCGACTCCTGCGGATGCCGAAGAGGTTATCGGTTTTATTCGTGAAAAGTTGAGCCAGAAGTTTAACCGGGACGTTGCCCAAAAGATTCGGATTCTTTATGGAGGAAGTGTCACTCCGGAAAATGTTTTTGAGTTTGTGGTGAAGCCTGAGATCGATGGAACCCTGGTGGGAGGAGCAAGTCTCGACCCGGGTAAGTTCTGGAAGATTGTGGAGGAAACATATAGAGCTTCGCAAAATAAGTAAAGGGGCGTTTTTCTATGGAAGCCTGGATGATTGTGCAGATAGTAATTTCCGTTGCGTTGATTTTTGCGGTGATCCTTCAGCCTCGTAAGTCCGGGGTGGGGGGAGGAATATTCGGAGGAATGACTCTGGCAAACCGAAGCAGTAAGTTTAAAAATCTGCCGCTTCTGAGTAAGTTAACGGTCATTCTGGGAACGGCGTTGATGGTTTGCTCGCTTCTTTTTGCTTTTCTGGTCGCTCGAATGTAGCCGGGTGGGATGACAAAAGTGGACCGAAACTGGATATCCTCGTTGCAGGAAGTTGACACCGTTGCAGTGGATTCAAAACGGAAGTTTTTCTCTGCCACTCATGAAGAAATTGCCAGGGGATGTACGACGGATATCTATTTTGTGAGTGCTCAGGAAGTTTTGCGCCATCTCCGGTTGGATGATACGGTGGTGGTGGCAGAGATATTCCCCCGGCGGGCGGGTATTCTCTGCGGAGTGGAGGAGGCGCTGCACCTTCTTTCGGAGAGCGCAGTGGAGGTGTGGAGTCTGGAGGAAGGAGAAAAATTTGAGCCAAAGGAGGTGGTCATGAGGATTAGAGGTCCGTATTCCCAGTTTGGGGTTTTTGAAACCCCTCTGCTGGGAATACTTGCCCACAGCTCGGGGTGGGCTACCGCAGCGTGGGAGTGCAAGCAGGCCGCTCGGAACAAAACGGTGATTTCTTTTGGAGCTCGGCACGTTCATCCCGCAGTGGCTCCGGTGATGGAAAGGGCAGCTCTGGTTGGGGGTGCCGATGGTGCAGCCTGTATTCTGGGGGCAAAGCTGGCTGGTAAGGAACCCGGAGGAACCATGCCCCATGCAGTGATTCTCATCGTGGGAGACACCGTGGTGACCGCTAAAGCCTTTGTGGAAGTGATACCCAGGAAGTTTA
>JABUEZ010000245.1 GCA_013314795.1 Candidatus Profundicultor aquiphilus
TAAGAAAGGACAGGTGAAGCTTTACTTTGCAGACCTTCTTGACTACAAACAAATTATTGCCCAGAATCCCTATTTAACCCTAAAATACCTTCTGGATCGTACTGTTTCCAGCATTTTTCTTGTGGTTCTTGCACCACTCTTCGGGGTTATAGCCCTGCTTATCTTCCTCGATTCTCCAGGACCCATCCTGTACTGGCAAACACGAGTTGGCCAGGGAGGTAAAATATTTTCTCTCTGTAAATTCCGAACCATGATACCCGATGCCGAAAAACACACTGGGGCTGTACTGGCCCAAAAAAATGACCCCCGAGTCACTCGAATAGGGAAATTTCTTCGCAAAACCCGCCTTGATGAACTTCCCCAACTCTGGAACGTTTTACGAGGCGAAATGAGCCTCGTTGGACCCCGACCGGAACGGCCAGAATTTGTGGAACGCTGGAAGGAAATCATTCCCCATTACGAAGCGCGCCTTCTAACAAAACCAGGCATCACCGGATGGGCACAGGTCCGAGGAAAATACGATGAAGGACCAGAAACTGTGTGGGAAAAACTGGAGTACGATCTCTACTACCTCCGGCATCTTTCTTTGAGTTTTGACCTTGAAATTATCGTTCACACCCTCACGGTTATGCTTTTTGGCAAAGGAGCGAGATAATCACCGGACATCCGGGATCGCACCGTAAGAAATTTTTTAATCACTTCTTTTTCAGGTTGACCAGGCCAAAGGCAACAAACACCATCAGGAAACCATACCTTTCCCGATATAAAGGCCCCAGATTAGGAAAACTCAAAGCATAAACGAGAATCACGGAAAGGGAATAAAAAACAAGAGTCCAAAAAGCAGGGTTTTTTCGCCAGCGCCAGAGCGACAAGGAAAATAACAAAAGCGAACAATAGACTACAAGCATCTCCAAACCTGTGACTCTTCGCCGTAATACCCCTTCTAAAGACACCCCCTTTTCAACCCAGGTTCCCGGAAAAGGGGCCAGAAACCCCAGAGTCAACGCCCTGGGAATGTATCGAATGATATCCCCAGCACTATGGAAAGTAACTTCCCAATCAACATTCCCCATGGCCTCAGGGTCAATAAACCGATACGCTTCTCGAACCATGGCAACAGCTTTAAATCGACCATCAATAGATCCTGGCAACCACCGCGCAGAAAACCAAGGAAATCCAACCGCTTCTTTTGGGTCACCAATAATGTCATTCCCAGGCGTATCCACCTGAACCACAAGGGTTAACCCAACCACAACCAGCCAGAATAACAAAAGGTTAATTCTCCATAAGCAATGCTTTCGCCTCAACGCAACAAAAACAGCACTCAGTATCAGTGCTACCAAAAACGACAGGCCCCAGAGGATCTCTACCACATACGGACGCACTATCCAGACTAACGCTACCCCACCCGCCAGTACCCCCATCGAAGAAAGAAGAAACGACCAGTCTTCTCGCTGATTTTGAATGATCCGCTCCCATCCCCAAAGAAAGAGAAAAACACCCAGCGAAATCATCCCATCCTTATGCATCTGCGTATACCACAGCATTGCCGAAGGGAAAAAGACAAAGGGAAGAACCGATATAAAAGCCCTTTTCCTGTCTTTGACAAAATCCTGCATAATCAAAAAAAGAACCAGTCCCCCAAAAGCATGCACCAAGGCATTCAGGGGCAACATTACCCAAGGACGAGGTCCGAAAAAGACATAGAAAATCGCGGCAATCCCTGCCGGCGCTTGCCCCTCGGGACGAAGCTCCCAGGCATACCAGCCCTCAAGACGAATGCGTTCGGCCAAATCTTTGGCCAACCGATGGAAGTACAGCCAGTCCCCACCCTGCATGAGGCCATCCCCCGCGTGCAAAGACGGAAAAAGATAAGGCAAGGCCACGAACTGGACAAAAAAGCCCACACACAGAGGATAAATAAAAAACAAGAACCATATTTTCCGGTTCGAACCGGTTATCCAATCGAGAAAGGAACGCCTGTACATGGCCTATCCCTTTCTTTTTATACCTTTAGAAACATGTTCCGTCAAGCTTTTCCACATCAATAATCGCGCAACACCGTCACCCCGCGACAGATTCCTCCCAGAGACCTGAGCTAATCCCGGATTACTCCAAGTGCCTTGACCAGGCCTTACGAAGTCTGGATCTCCGGCGCACGGTTATGAGCAAAAAAGAGGGTTTCCCCTGAAAACCCAGAATAAAAAGACACCACACCCGCACGTTTGATACCTGAAGGTGTCACTATAGCAGAAACAAAGAGGCCTGGTTATGTCGCTTGTTTCACGTGCGGAACAATCGATATTGTTTGGAAAATTGTTCCCCATCCGGTAAAGCGCTGGTTCAAAAGAACGATGTGCAGTACAATAAAAATATGGACCAGAGAGAGATTAAGATGTTTATCTCAACAAAAATACAGGAACTGCCCTTTAAAATCGTGGCCTGTGCCCTTTTTGGTTCGTGGGCAAAAGGAAGCCCCAGAGAAGAATCCGACGTTGACCTCCTCATCGTTATGGACAAAGTATATCCGGAAAGAGACAAAAGAATCCCAGACATTATCCACATCAAAAGGGTTCTTGCCCCTGATCTTCCTCTTGATATTCTCCTTATGACCCGCAAGGAATGTCAGGATAATTTCCGCAATCACAATCCCCTTTTCCTTGATATCGCCATAGAAGGGATTATTCTCTTCGATACCGATAGATTCCTCCAGAACCTTATCGACGAAACAAAGGCCTACATTCGGGAAAAAGGCCTCACTCGACTTCCCGATGGATGGCAATTCCCAGTACGCTACCGGGAAGCCACTCCTCTTTCCCAGGTTACAAACCGGGACTTTGCTCAAGCCATGCTCTGCGACGGACAGAGGGACTTCGCTTCCGGTATAATCCTGACAAAGGCAGGATATTTCGAAAAAGCGGTATACCATTTCCAGCAGGCCACGGAAAAAGCCATGAAATCCGCCCTCATAATCTTTGGAGCATTCAAAAAAAGCCACTTTGTCAGCCAGGACTTGAGAAATATCGCACGGAAACAACCCATAGACGAAGAATGGAAGAAAAAACTCACCCTCATCGCCACCATCGGGGAAACAATGGAACCCGAAGTCACCTTAAGCCGATACCCCACCCTCAACGGAAACCACCTGTCGATTCCATACGAGGAATATACCCTTGACGATGCCCAAAAAGCCCAGGAACAAGCAGGAA